>JBKJUT010000047.1:0-12760 GCA_046590515.1 Ferruginibacter sp. | reverse complement strand
GTGGAGTTATCTCCTGAAATGGTAATGTTCTTATAGGTAATGTAGCTGGCACTATCCAGTTTTAAAACATAATTAGCTGTGGGTGAGTTGGCGTCAAAACTTAAATTAACAGTAGCCGGGTTACCCGATGCGCTCCGGAATGTAACACGTGATGTAGCCGAAGTGCCTGAAACAGGTTTCATACGGATCTGTTCTGCATAAACCCCTGCTGCCACAGTAAATGTTACGAAACCGGTGATACCGCAATCAAGGGCAGCCACAGCAGAAGTGAAATTCTGGAAGTTCGTGGAACCTGCTGTAGGATAAAAAGGCGGGTTAGCCGGGTTGATAGTATAGAAACCGCTTAAGAAGGCCGGGTTAACAGTTACCAATACCGGTGTAGAAAAGGATGTATTACCACTACAGGTAACCGATACACGATAATATAAGGTGGTAGTTGCATTGATGGTGGTATCCGGAAATTGCATAATACCACCAAGGTTAGTATAAGGCCCTCCTATCACGGCGGAATATTGCCATTGGTAGGTTTGACCAGAGCCGATGGCAGAACCCGTAAGTCCCAGGGCTATTTGTGCTCCCAGGCATATACCGGAGTTAGGACTTGCCGTAGCACTTCCTCCAGCAGGTGGTACTGTACAAGGTGGTACTGCAAATTCATACGCACCAATGTCCGGTGTGGTGGCACTTCTTACTGCATTGGTTATATCAGTAGTAATCCCTGGTATCGGGGTAGCTTTATTATCAATTACCGGTGACTGTGGTTTCAGGTTGCCGGCAGCCAGGTTCACATAAAAAGGATTGGTAGAATAAGAACCGGCATCTTGCCCGGTGGCTGTTTGCCATTGTGAAAGAGTGGCCTGGTTTGCGCCGCTAAAACCTACATAGGCATTTGGCCCTTCTGGATAAAGATCATTTTTATCAGAAATTATCGTAGAAGTGGCCGTAACAAAATACAATGCATATTTATTACCGCTGCCGCTGCGCGACACAGTAAAAATATTATTCTTTAATACAATTCCATCGGCAAGCAAGGTTTGATAAAAACCATAAGTCTGGTTAGCTGAAGTATTTCCGCTGTTATCCAGTGACACAGTGTTATAATAATATAATACATTATCGGAACTGGAATTGTACAGCCCGTACACCGTGCCTTCGCCATTGACATCATAAATCACATTGTTGGAAACTACATTTTCCAAACCTGCCAAAGCATCTGTCCCGGTAAAATAAATTCCGTTGAAATTAAGGGTGCTGGAAGGTGCGCCGCCATAGGGATTATGAATCCTGTTTTTCGAAATCTTTACACTCACATTCAGTGAAGTCACATATATCCCGTTAAAGGTGGATACCACAGGGCGGGTAGGCCGGCTGATGTCATTTGCCTCCACCAGCGAATTATAGTTGCCACTTAAATAAATTCCGTACAGGTAAAAGCCAGTAATAGTATTATTGGTAGCCTTATTATCCCGTACCGCCGCAGTGGTAGAGCCCACCATAGTGATTCCATAATATCCGCCGTTAATGGTATTGTTGCTAAAGATATTTCCATCACATAAGGTATTCCCGGTAGTGGTGGCGCCGGTGGCTGAGGCGTTCATTACAATACCTGCATAATTGGTTGAAGTGGAGGCATTGTTGGCCAGGATAATACAGTTATTAATGGTATTGCTATCCGCATCTGCGATCAACTGTACGCCATAACCATAAGTACCTGCCCCTGTGGCATCTATTGTGAGGTTATTAAAGGTGATATGGTCTGCTCCCTTGAATTTAATAACTGCCCTTTCATCAATCACACTGGAACTGTAGGCAATGGTGTTTGCATTTCCGTTAAAAGTGATGGTATTAATGGCTGAAGTACCCGGAATAGAATCGAGAATCAATTGTTCATTATAAGGACCACTACCGGGTGCCACATTAAATACAACCGGCCCTGCTATTCCGCATAACATGGCAGCCTTAGCCGCATTGAAACTTAGAAAGTTGGTGGCGCTGGCAGGTGCACCGGCGTTTATAGTATAGGTTCCCTGTGGTAATGCCGGGGATACTGTTAATAATACAGGTGTAGAAAAAGTAGTACTGGCTCCACAGGTTACCGATACCCTGTAATATAAAGTGGTTGAAGCGATGATAGTGGTATCTGGGTTGGTAAGTACGTTACCGATATTTGCAAAAGGACCTCCAGCGGCCGTTGATGATTGCCATTGAAAGGTAAGGCCCGTTCCTATTGAATTGGCTGTAAGTCCAAGACCTACAGATACATTCACACATACTGGAGAAGCACTGATGGTGGCATTTCCTGGAACCGGAGGTGCAGTACAGGCACCGGGCGTAAATTCGTAGGCCCCAATATCCGGAGTGGTTAAACTCCGGGTAATTGCCGTGATGTCTACCAGTATACCTTTAGGAGTTCCCAGGTTATCAATAGAACCATTGGTAGGCCTGTAATTACCCACATTCACATCCTGGAATAAGGGATTGGTAGGAACAGAATTGGCATCATCACCGGAAGCAGTTTGCCAGTTAGCCAACGTAGCCTGGGCAGTAGTAAAGAATCCGGTAAAATCGTTGGAAGGTGAGTTTAGAAAGAAATCATTTCGGTCTGAGGTAATGTCGGAAGTAATGGTACCATAGTAGATAGCATATTTCGCCCCTGTACCTCCACGTGTAATACTTACTATGTTATTGAAAAATTCTACCCCACCCGCTAACGTGAGTTGATAAAAACCCCGGGTTAAGGCCGTTCCAC
Organism: Ferruginibacter sp.; assembly: GCA_046590515.1. Taxonomy (GTDB): domain Bacteria; phylum Bacteroidota; class Bacteroidia; order Chitinophagales; family Chitinophagaceae; genus Ferruginibacter. Next base: position 10,011 of record JBKJUT010000047.1, on the reverse strand, counting down.
CTGTACCATCCAGTGAAATAGTATTGTGGTAATAAAAGGCATTATCCGAACTGTTGTTATATATAGCATTTACTTCACCGGCGCCGGTAAAATTATACAACAGGTTATTTGAAACTGTGTTATTCAAACCAGAAAGCGCATCAACACCCGTAAAATATATACCATAAGTAATAGAGGTGCTGGCAGGTGCCCCGCCAAAAGGATTGGTAATTGTATTTCTTGTTACATTGGCACTTACACTAAGGCCTGTCAGATATATACCGTTAAAAGTAGATACTACCGTGCGGTTTGGCCGGCTGATCATGTTGGAATCTATCTGTGTATTGAATGTACCGGATACGTAAAAACCGTAAAAATAGAAATCGCGTACGGTATTTCCCCTGAATACATTGTTCTGGTTGGCGACTGTATTGCTGCCTACCAGCGTGATACCATAGTAACCTCCATTAATAGTATTATTGGTAAAAAGGTTGGCATCACAAACCGAACTGCCCGTGGCAGTAGCAGAAGTATGAGATGAGTTTACCACGATACCTGCATAGTTGGTAGAGGTGGTAGCAGTACTCATATTAATGACGCAATTATTTATTACGTTAGAATCGGCATCATTCAGTAATTGAACCACAAAGCCATATTCGGTGGTGGTAGTACCTGTGGCAGTAAGCACGAGATTATTGAAACGCATATGATGCGTGCCGTTCAATTTAATAATGGCCCGCTCATTTGTATTGGTAGAATTAAAGTTTATTGCACGTCCATTACCATTAAAAGTAACCGTATTGGTGGCTGAGGCTCCCGGAACCGGTGTCATAATAAGTTGCTCATTATATGGACCGCTCAACGGATCAACGTTAAAGGTTACCGGGCCTGTAATACCACATTTAATATAATCATATGCCGCATTGAATGTCTGGAAATTGGTTCCCCCGGTAAGCTGGCCGCTGTTAATGGTAAATGTTCCGGATACTCCTGCCGGAGTCAAAACCTGTACAGCGTTAGATGCCACCGTTACTCCACATGTTACCCGAATCCGGTAATAGGTAGATACAGATTGGCTGGTGGTATAAAAAGTAGTGGTTGCGCCGGCAATGTCTGTCCAGGCAACTCCATCAGCAGATGATTGCCATTGGTAAGTCTGCCCCGAACCATTAGTGCCACCTGTCATTGATAAGGTAAAAGGTGTGCCGAGGCAAACCGGGTTTGCCGATGAACTCACTACACCGGGTACAGGCGGATTAGTACATGGGCCGTTCGGTATTACATCCATACCATAGTCTCCCCAAAGTGTACTCAGGTTTCCCGTGGCTGGGCCAGGGGCAGTTACTATTGACAGGCGCTTATTGCCTGTAGCCGTGGTGGTATATCCCGACATACCACCTGTACGTGAAGTATATTTTATTTCTACAATGAGGGTTTGTGTATTGTCGTACAGGAAAGGAGTTGCCAAAGGAATTTCATACCAACCACCTGCTGTAGCATTTCCATTAATGGTAATGGTTGTTGCTGATAATGCCGTTGTAAGACCGGTTAAGAAGGTAGTATTGGGAAACGCTGCCAGGGAATTTTGGGTGAAAGCCACCGAAAAATCTGAATACACCCCGGAGGCACCGGCCGCGCTGTTGCGGAAATATATTTTGGTGATCAACCCTGATATCGGAGTAACATTAAAGTCACCTGGTTGATACAATTGCTGGGTATGAGAACCCGCTGTATTCATAGGTATGGTGTTAGTACCGGTTCCCAGCCCTTTAAAATACGTAGGTGTCTGGGCTTGAACTGCCGAAATTGAACACACCATGGATAATCCTAAAACAAAAGACAGGAATAAAGATGAGTAGCGTTTTCTCATTTGTATTTTTTTAATAGTTATATGGCCTGGGAAATACAGGCTTAAATTCCGTGTATAATTGCTTTAAACAGGGTGGATTTACATCAGATAGATTGGAGGATTTTCAGTTTTCAGGACACTAAAAATCATTAGATGAAGATAAATCACATTTTCTTAACAAAAAAATAATACTGCGGTAAATACGGATGTTTTCCGATATGGGATATAATTCTACAGGGCGATAAAATTATCAGCTTAATATAATGAGTGTCAAAATATTATAAAATTAACTGAACAGGTATTCCACGTCTGATTTAGTAAGTGCCTTCACAAAGCCGGCATCATCTGCTATGAGGTCTTTTGCCAATGATTTTTTCTTTTCCTGTAACTGCAGGATTTTATCTTCAATGGTGTCTATACATATCATTCTATAGGCAAATATATTCTTGGTTTGCCCTATCCGGTGGGTACGGTCAATGGCTTGCTGTTCAACCGCAGGGTTCCACCAGGGATCTACTATATACACATAATCTGCCGCCGTAAGGTTTAAACCTACCCCTCCTGCCTTTAAAGAAATGAGGAAAACCCTCACGTCATCATTGTTCTGGAAACTTTGGATAGCCTTTTCCCGGTCGATAGCTGAGGTACTGCCATCAAAATATTCAAAAGGTATATTTTGCTCTTTTAATTTATCCTTTATAAGTCCCAGCATACCAAGGAATTGCGAAAAGATGAGGGCTTTATGTTCTCCTATATTCTCTTCAATCTCGCGGGAAAGTTCTTCCAGTTTTATGGAATGGTTGGGATACTTGTCTTCTTCATTCAATATAGCAGGGCTGTCACATATCTGGCGGAGTTTCATCAACCCCTGTAAAATGGTGAGCTGTGACTTGTCAATACCTTGCTGGTCAATGGTACCCAGGATCTTATCCCGGTAGCTGTTGCGGTAGGCCTCGTATATCTTTCGTTGTTCCTTATCCATCTCACAAAAAAGGATGGTCTCCGTTTTATCGGGCAGATCTTTGGCAACCTGTTCTTTGGTTCGCCTCAGAATAAAAGGAAACAGCAGTTTCCGAAGGTGGTCTTTTTGCTCCTGCTCCCCGAATTTATCGATAGGAGTGGCAAATTCATTCCTGAAAAACTCCATGGTACCGAGCAATCCCGGGTTCAGGAAATTCATCTGGGCAAATATGTCAAAGGTATTGTTCTGAAGCGGGGTACCGCTCATGCACAAACGATTCTGTGCCTGTAACAGGGAGGCCGCCTTAGTAACCTTGGAAGATGGGTTTTTTATTGCCTGGCTTTCATCCAGTACTACGTAGTCAAATCTGATCTTCAGAAGCAATTGAATATCACTGCGCAATGTACCGTAGGTGGTAATGATGATATTATTCTGCTGCAGTTCGTCCAGATCACGGGTACGGGTATTGCCATGGTGGATCATGTACGACAGGCTGGGAGTAAACTTTTTTACTTCATTTTGCCAGTTATAAATCAGGGTAGTAGGGCATACCACTATTGCTTTTAATCCACCGGTTAAGCCACGGTAGTATTCCAGCATGGTAAGGGCCTGCACTGTTTTACCCAAGCCCATATCATCTGCCAGTATTCCGCCCCAGCCCACATCATTCAGGTAGCTGAGCCATTGATAGCCGGCAACCTGGTAAGGCCGTAGTATTGGCTGGAGATGGTCCGGCGCAGGAATTTCAGGGATATTTTTAAATTCTCTTAAGCGTTCAAATTTTTCATCCAGGGCAAAGCTGAGTTCTGTTTCATCCCGGTTTTCATACAATTCATCTATCACACTCATGTGGTATTTGGATAGGCGGAGCCGGTCGCTTTTCCCATCTCCCACTTTGAAAAGCAGGGAATATCTTTTCATCCATTCATCGGGCAAAATACCCAGGGTGCCATCTCCCAGTTGTACAAATGACTGTTTGGCCGAGATGGCTTTCTTAATATCGGCAATACCTACACGCTGTTCGCCAAACTCTATTTCTACCTTGGCATCAAACCAATCCAGGCCACTGCTTACATGTATATGGGTATTGGGGCGGGCAGTATTAAAGCGGAAATTTTTCAGTGCTTCAAAACCATACACGGCCACTTTCATATCTTTCATGGCATCCACGAACAGGAAGAACCAGTTATTGCGAAGCACATCTGCCCCTTTCAATACCAGGCTGTTGGTGTCGGCCTGCCGGCTGAATTGAGAATGCAGTCCCATTAATTTACTGATGAAACTTTCCTCCGCTTCCGTATTACGGTGAATCACCAGGATTTTGTCGCCATCTGGAATGGTAATTGTGCTTTTATCAGAACCTTTTGTATCGAAACCATTATAAGAAAAGATGGGTTGAAACACGAGGTAGTCTCCCTTTTCAATCAGTTGTAACTTAACCTCCGGGTTCCCGCTTTTGATTTCTTTTACCAGGCTTTTATCGAATTCTACATGATATTCTCTTGTCAAAGGCAGGATAACAGACTGCATTTTTTCAGCCCAATTGGCTTTACTCAACTGGATGTTTCCTTCTTTAATGAATTTTTCTGCCTGCAGCACATCTTCTGCTTTTTTCCAGAGGTACATGGTATCCTCGTAGGTAAAGACAAGACTACTGGGACATTCATTCTGGGTAAATGACACAAGCTCCCCGTTAAGCTTCAGCATACAGGCGATCTCGTAATGATTATTTTTAGCCAGCACTTTAAAGACAGGGGAAATCAATTCTTCACTTAATTCTATTTCTTTAAGCTGGTTGGTACGGAATGGTTTACCCTGGGCCAGCAGGTACACAAAATTATTTTGCGACTGGTCTTCAAATATTTTCTTAAGTTTCGGGTGCAGGTATTCTGTGATAAGAGATTTCGTTTCATCCGGCAGGTCTTCGCCATCGTTATGAATGATGTTTTCCCAAATACCGCTAAAGGGCGAATTGCGGTTTAGGTACTTGTTTACTTCACTATCCTGTAGCTTCCTCACCTGCTGGAAAAGTTGCTTGTCCTCATCAGACAGCGGGTCGATGTTCACAAACTTGGTCAGATCAAGCGCTTCAGCCTTACTGATGTAGGTGCTGTTGGTTTCATCTGCATCCCCTTGCACCGCTTCGATGGTAAAGCCGGGGTAATTTTTGGTATTAAAATTAAATACAACTCCCAGTTTTTTGCGGGCGGAAACTGTCACTTCTGCTTCGGGGGTGACCACCTGCGGTTTTAAAAAAGGAAGAGGGGCTTTGTTGACCGGTACCGGCGCGCTCACCCTCTTAATGGAAGTGTCGATCACTTTTAAAAACGGTTTACCTTCTTTGTAGGTAAATTCAAATTTTCCATCCAGATCATCATTCAGGCTATAGCCATAGATCTGCAATAACTTATTTTTTTCCTTATCCCAGTTACGGATAGTATCAAAATAATAAGGACCGTAGGCATCCAGCAGTTGCAGGAAAAGTAAAGTTTTATGTTCGCACAAAGGATGCATCGATTCGCCGCAAAGGCAGGATGTATCAAAATGCCGTTCTTCATTTTTTTGTATCACCAGGGGCAAAGTCTGGCCATTCTGCACCAATTCTGCTTCTATGCGTTCATCAGCAGCTTTCAGAATGGTGGCCTTAGCTGTACGTAACAAGGTTTCAGCTTCTTCATAGATAGAAGGCGATGATAACATTTTGATCATTTTAAGATCAATGTGTTTCATCTTGGCCACCGTATGTTGCTGGTTATATTGAATGGTGGTACTGCCCAGCATGTTCTTATCTACCATATCCTGCAAGCGGAACAGGCCGGCTGCTTCGTGCCGGCAGATTTCACCCAGGTTATAAGGGCAACCGCAACGCAGTGATATCAGTTTGGCATCGGCATATTTCTGTATATACACTTTATAAAAAGTACTGTAGCTGTCATCTTTAACACGGAAAACAATACTGCCCATGAGTTCATCATGTTCTACCAGTTCCACATAGCCCAGGGCATTAATTTTCTTACCGCGACGGATCACTTCGTCGGTACCGTTATTGTAAATGTGCTTTATTATATGTGGTAATGCCAATGGAGGTAATATTAATTTATCATTCCGCTTCCTGGTTGCCGCTAATGGCGGGTCAGAAAAGAGCAATTTGCAAAAGTAAAGGAAAATTACCGAGCCATTGGCATTACACAGGGGAAAATGGAGAATATTGCATAACCTTACGCATCACACTTTAGCCAATAACCAGTTTGCCATCTTTGTAAACAGGAAGTATATTGGCAGTATCAGGTGTGAGGCAGTGCCGGATATCTTTTTCAAGTCCGAAATTAATAAGGCGCTGGTAGTGTGAAGCATCCTTTTCTTTCATAAACCCAAAGAGGTCTGGAGCCGCAGCCTGGTAAAGGGTTTGAGCAATTTTAGACGCATCACACTGCACCTGGAAATTTTCCTCTACCGCATGAATTACAGCCCCGGCAAAAAGCGTGTCTTCGATATTTACCCGGTCTTTCCAGGCTGCACAGGCCAATATAACGGGCAGGCCTTTTTTATTTACATGGTTAATAACGGCACCCAGGTTAGCAAATGAACCCGTAATGATTTCCCGGGTTCCTTTTTCCAGCGCCATATGCAGCAGCCGGGTTCCATTGGTAGTTGTTAATACCAGGGTTTTTCCATTGATAAACTCCCGTGGATATTCAAAAGGAGAATTTCCATACGATAAACCTTCTGCAACCTGCCCATCTCTTTCACCTGCGGTGATGGCTTCAATTTGTTTTCCGATCCGCATACATTCCGCTACACTGTCAACCGGCACGATGCTTTTGGCGCCATTGTGCAAAGCTGTGGCAATGGTAGAAGTAGCCCGCAACACATCAATAATAACTACGATACTCCGGCTTACATCATATAAGTGAAGTAGTGCGGGGGAAAGACAGGTATATAATTCCGGTTTGCTTTTTTTCATCTGGTTTTTATTTAACCGCACACTAAAGAGGTGGGTTACACGAAGGGAAACTTTACTACTGTAGCTTTCAGCAAGGTAGTCCTCACTTTAATATATATTTCTGTGCCAATAGCAGCATACCGGGTTTCTACATAACCCATTCCAATGGCTTTACCCAAAGAGGGAGATTGAGTGCCGGAGGTAACATGACCGATTTGTGTGCCGTCAAAATCTTTAATCTCATAGCCATGGCGGGCTATTCCTTTTTCGGCCATTTCAAAACCTACCAGTTTACGGCTAACCCCGTCGGCTTTTTGTTTTTCAAAAATATCCCGAGAAGTAAAGTCCTTGGTAAACTTAGTGATCCAGCCTAAGCCGGCTTCTATAGGAGAAGTAGTATCATCTATATCGTTACCATACAGGCAAAAACCCATTTCCAGCCGCAACGTATCCCTTGCCCCCAGGCCGATAGGGCGGATACCCTGGGCTTCCCCCGCTTTAAAGATGGCATCCCATATAATAGAAGGTGCATCATTTGCTGCTTCAAAATATATTTCCACCCCACCGGCGCCCGTGTATCCGGTAGCACTGATCAATACATTTTTGACCCCGGCAAAAGTGCCACGTGTAAAAGTGTAATATTTCAGGTTAAGCATATCCATATCAGTCAACTGCTGCAGAATTTTAGTGGCCTGGGGACCTTGTACAGCCAGCAAACAGGTTTTCTCTGAAATATCCTTCAGGTCCACCCCTTCAGTATTATGCTGCACGATCCAGTTCCAGTCTTTTTCAATATTACTGCCGTTTACCACCAGCATGTAGGTCATGTTTTCTTCAATACAATAAACCAGCAGGTCATCTATTATCCCTCCTTCCGCATTTGGCATGCAACTGTACTGGGCTTTACCCACTGAAAGCGTGGATGCGTCATTGGAAGTTATCCGTTGAATGAGGTCGAGTGCCCCTGGTCCCTTCAACATAAATTCGCCCATATGGCTTACATCAAAAACCCCGGCATTTTTCCGCACACAGGCATGCTCTTCATTTATGCCCGCATAGGAAATCGGCATTGTGTATCCGGCGAAATCGGCCATTCTCGCACCCAGGGCAATGTGCTTTTCAGTAAACGGGGTATTCTTCATCTGTAAAATTTAGTTGGCAAAAGTAATAGAATTTTGCCGCAGTATACCTGACACTGACAATCATTTACAAAAATGGCCCTGCCATAAGCAGGACCATTTTTCAGAAGATGTTATTTCATTAATTCATCAACATCAATGGGTTGAAAGATGGAAAATCATTAATGAGCGCGACCTGTTCCTCTTTGGTAGTCAATGCATTCATCTTTTGAAGTTCTTTATCAATTCTTTCTTTTTCTTTTTGCAGGGAGTCTTTCATTTTTCGCTGCAGTTGTTTAAGCGAATCCACATCCAGTAATGGTTTTGGAGTTGACACTTCCGGCTGTACTTCTTCATCCTCCTGGATTTGACGGCGGCGATCATAACGACGGTTGGCAGGTTTACCTTCCAGGGTGTATAATCCATCGCTTTTCATAATATAATCGGTGCCGGTATCCCATCCTTCTTCAATATCTACAAAATCAATATTCCAGTTGCTGCCCCAGGGCCCAAAGTTTACATTCCGGGACCAGCCTACACTTTTATCGACCCGGATCTGTTTTCCTACAGGGACATAAATGGTGAGTACCACCCGCTGGTTCCTGAATTTATCCCGGCGGTTGATACCGATTCCTTTACCTATAACCAGCAGGGAGTCTGACTGGCCCACAGGAAATTCGATAAGTGAGGCCAGGTGGTTGGCTTCCGTATGGTTCGGACCGTTTACCATTTTTAATACAGTAACTCTGAAGCTGTCATTTGTAGATTTTATGATATGTACTGAAGTGTTCTGAACAATGGCAGTATCTTCTTCAATATTATAAAAGGGTTCAAACCTGAAATACCGGTTGCGGTACATTTTTTCACCGGGAGAAAAGGTAGTTACCTCCAGTTTATTAACCATTGGGTTGGAAAGAAGAATCTCTTCTTCCTGCAAGGTATTGCTGGCGCGGAAGTCCTGGCTAACTGAAAACAGTAATCCTATGAAGCAAACCAGCCCGATCAGCCATAAACTGAAAAAAGTAAAGCGCATCATTTTGCTGGCGGTGCGCACCCGGGTTACTTTACGGATAATCCAGGTAATGATACCAATGATGGGGGTTGCTATAAAAAATAACAAAGTGCCCCAGGCAAAAGCATTCTGCCAGCCATCATTCAACACATATTCTTTCATTGGGAAAAGACCAATGGAGGCAATTCCAAAAGCAAACAATGCCACTACCAGGCTGATTAAGATACAGCCGATAATAAAATAAGCGAATATCTTAAACAGGAAAACTATAATGTCTCCCAGGGAGCGGCTACCCCTTTTCGTGATACCACCCATTTCCTGGCCGAACTGCTGGCCCTTTTCACGGGCTGTTGCTTTCACCTCCAGGCCGATTTTCTGAGCGCGTTCCTGCACTCCTTTGAGTTCTTCCATTACAGAGTTTTTAATTGAGTTCACATCCACTTTCTCTCCCTTCATCTGCAATTTTTCGGCTGTGGTTACAGCTTCCGGAATTACCAGCCAGAGTATGATATACACCAGCAGCGAACCCGGGCTGAAGCCCAGCCTGAAAAAATCAGGAAAATCATTTGAATGAATTACAATGCTCAATACCGGGAAAAGGAAGAGGAGGCGGGGAATCCAGGCGTTGATGCCGAAATAATTTCCAATGCCGCTGCATACTCCTGCAACCATTTTTTCATCGGGGTCGCGGTAAAGTTTTTTACGGCCGCTACCCATGTACGTTGCTGAGGAGGTAGGTACTGCTACCCAAAGGATAAGGTAGGAAAGTAAACTTAAACCACCGGCAAACAACAGCAATACAAAGATGACGCGGACTACTACTACATCTATTCCGAAGTAATTTGCCAACCCGGCACAAACCCCGCCTATCACCTTTTCATTCTCGTCGCGGTAGAGTCTTTTTGATTGCAATGGAATGAACGAAGCCTGCCCTGCAGCACCTGGTTGTTCCTCATTGCCATTAGACCCTTCACCATCAAATTCTTCCGGGCGACCCATACTTTTAATGATAGAGCGTACATCTTCGTCCGTTATACAGGTAGCGCCATCTTTCAGGCGTAGCTGGAATAACTCCCCGATACGGTTTTCTATATCGTTAATAATCTCATCCCTTCCTTCCTCGTTGGCAAAATGGCGACTAAGGCTCTC
>JBKJUT010000056.1:0-15303 GCA_046590515.1 Ferruginibacter sp. | reverse complement strand
TTTTTTAATAACTCAAAAGCTGTTACTTCAATAGGAACCACCCGTCCCTGGAAGTTGATATTTATAACCTGTTTCATTTTTTCTTTTTTTTGGTAATGTTGTGGTTAAGTATGTTTATTCAGCGGTAAGCGTATTAACCGCGTTGGCCAGTTCATTCCAGGTGCTTTCCAGTTCCTTGTAAAATTCTGCACCCTTTTCAGTTAGGAGGAAATATTTCCTTGGAGGTCCGCTGTTACTTTCTACCCAACGGTAGGTAAGCAGGTCTGCATTTTTTAACCGGGTGAGCAGCGGGTAAAGGGTGCCCTCAAAAATGGTGAGATTGGCTGTTTTCATTTTATCGATGATGTCGGAAGGATAGGCTTCCCCCTGCTTTATAACCGATAAAATACAAAATTCCAATACCCCTTTTCGCATTTGACTTGATGTGTTATCAATATTCATGTGGGTTATTTTATAATTACCACACAAACATAGTAACATTTTAGTACTATGCAAAACATAATACCATTTATTTTATAGTAGCAGGCTTTAACGGATAGTTTAGCAAGCATACTTATGTTGATTATCAGGTATCTACCCCTGTTAAAAAAAATATAACTTATTTATATCTGACTGATTCACATTAAACATCGGGCCCAAATTTGCGGTCTGAAGACTAAAGAATCTTTATGAAAGCTATTTTTTATACATTTTTATTGTCAATAACATTAATGGCCTGTTCCAAAAAGAACTACCTGGAGCGAAATGATAAGGACAAAGCCCTGGCAGAAGCCGTGAAGAAGTTAAATAAAAATTCCAATGATGAAAAAGCCCTTGAAGCTGTTCCCGTTTTATATGATGATATCCAAAAAAACCACCTGGCACGTATCCGTTCTTTAAGTGCCTCTAATGATCCTGCACGCTGGGATAAAATTATAAGTGAGTACAAAGATTTACAGGAAGCTTATGAATATATCATAAATAGTAGTGCTGCCTTTAAATTGGTAAGTCCGCAAAGTTACAGTGACCTTATATTTGAAACCACCCAGGCAGCCGCCGAAGATAATTATAGCCGCGGTGCAGCCTTTATGCTGAAGTCCGGGCGTGACAATGCCCGTAAGGCTTTCCTGGCTTTCAGGAAATCAGAGAAATATGTACCCGGGTTTAAAGATGCCAGGGAAAAAATGAACCTGGCTTATGAAAGTGCTGTTCTTCATGTAGTGATCAATCCAGTCCAGGATAATTCATTTTTCTATAATAGTGGCTGGGGCAATTCCGGTTATAACTACAGCAATGAATATTTTCAGCAGACCCTGGTACGCGATCTCGGCAACAACGGTGACCGCAACCCCGCCCGGTTTTATACAGACTGGCAGGCAGGCAGTTCCGGTATTCAACCTGACTGGGTAGTTGACCTGACGTTACGCAATATGGATATTCCACAACCCCTGCGCAATACTTACCGCCGCAACGTAAGCCAGCAAATAGAATCGGGCAGGGATACTTCAGGACGTCCACAATTCCGGACAGTTTATGCCACCATGAATATTACAAAAATGTATTTCAGTGCGCGGGCAGAACTAGCTGTTAACATCAGAGAAAAATCCAATGGAAAAAATATCAGTTATAATTCCTTCCGTGATGAATACCGCTGGGAGCAGGAATCAGCAAGCTATTCCGGTGACAGCCGGGCTTTAAGCTCGTATGACTGGAACATGGTGAATAACCAGTCTTATTATAATGTGCCAACCCGTGATGATATACTTAATGAAATGTACCGTAAGATATATCCCCAGGTCAGGAACCACATCAGCAATTCAGTAAACTGGTAAGATCATTTAAATAACTGGTATACCAGCAAGCTCATGAAATAAGCTAACCCGGTCATGTACAACACCTGGATGAGAGGCCATTTCCAACTGCGGGTCTCTCTTTTAACGATCGCTATAGTGCTCATGCATTGCATGGCAAGCACATAAAAAACCAAAAGCGACAGGCCGGTAGCCAGGTTGTATACTTTTGTACCATTTTCCCGCACAGCTGCACTCATTTTCTGACGCAAAGTATTGGTATTGCTGGCATCACTGCCTACGCTATAGAGAGTGGCCATCGTACCTACGAATACTTCCCGGGCGGCAAAAGAGGTAATCAGGGCTATACCGATTTTCCAAACATAGCCAAGCGGGCGAATTACCGGCTCAATGGCCTTTCCCAGTTGACCGGCAAAAGAATTCTGCAGGTAACCTGTATTTCGTTGCTTTTCCAGTTCTATGTAGCCAGACGGGTTGCTTTTAAGTTGTGTTTCATATTCTGCTGTTACCTGCTGCATACTTTCCTTTGGTCCATAGGTACTTAAAAACCACAACAACACACTGATGACCATGATTACCTTACCGGCTTCAAGTACAAATATTTTAGCTTTTTCCACCATAGTGATAAGCATGTTCCGCCAGCGGGGGCTGCGGTAAACCGGGAGTTCTAAAATAAAATAACTGCGTTCTGTTGACTTAATAAAAAACTTCATTATCCAGGCAACCAGCAGTGCCATTACTGTTCCCAGCAGGTACAAACCCATCATCACCAAACCCTGCAGGCTCAGGAACCCAAAATATAATCTGGAAGGAATAACCAGGGCTATTAATATAGTATATACCGGCAACCGGGCGCTGCAACTCATGAGCGGGGTTATCATGATGGTAAGCAGGCGTTCTTTTTTATTCTCAATATTCCTGGCGCTCATGATGGCAGGTACCGCACAGGCATACGCGCTTATCATGGGCATGACGCTTTTTCCATTTAAACCCACTTTGCGCATCAGTTTATCTGTCAGAAAACTGATCCTGGCCATGTAGCCAGAATCTTCCAGCAATGTGATCAGTCCGAATAAAATCATAATCTGCGGCACAAATAACAATATCCCGCTAAAACCCGCCAATACCCCGTTAATGAACAGGTCGGTCATCAAAGTATCCGGTAACAGGCCGGATAACCAGCCGGTCAATTGTCCAAAACTCCACTCAATGGCATCCATGGGATATTGGGCCACCCAAAAAACGCTTTGAAAGAGGAGAAATAATACCAGCACCAGGATGAGGTAACCCCACGAACGGTGCAGCAGAATGTTATCCAGCTTTTCATTAAACATGGAACGTTGCAGGGGGTCGGCTTCCACTACGGTCTGTTCCATCACATGTTTAATGCGGTGATAGCGCTCCATGATCTCTTCGGCCTGGGTGCGGGTGGGATTAAAATTCTGTTTTGTTTCCACTCCCTCAATGCTTTCCTGGATATGCGGAGCAAGCGAAAAGTGGGAGTGGTTAATAAGGTAGTGCAATGCGGCATAATTACTCAGTAATGGCAACTGTTCTTTCACCAGCCTTACAGCCTCTGCAGATAAGCCTGGTATAGGAATGAAATCGCGGGGTGGTACTTTATCCTGGTTCTCCGCTACAAAATGAATTGCTTTTTTTAAACCTGTAATCCCTTTATTTTTCCTGGGATTTATAGCAACTACTGTTACGCCCAGTTCTCTTTCCAGCCCTGCCAGGTCTATCTCTGTCCCGTTTTTCCTGGCCAGGTCGGTCATAGTTAATGCAATGATGACAGGGAATTTCAAATCAATTATCTGGGAACAGAACAGTAAGTTTCTTTTGAGATTGCTGGCATCTGCCACAAGCACGATCATATCCGGCCGGGTAGTGTCCTGGTGCATGAGCACGTTATAAGTAACCCACTCATCTCCCCGCTTAGGATAAAGGCTATACGTTCCCGGTAGATCAATTATATTAGCTATACATCCATCGGCGATGGTGCTGGTACCGGTTTTTTTATCTACAGTCACGCCCGGGAAGTTGCCTACTTTCTGGTTCAGGCCGGTAAGTACATTGAACAGGGAACTTTTACCGCTGTTGGGATTACCAACCAATGCTATGTTTATCTTATTTATCACAATATTATACCGCGGTACTCCAACCCGCAAATTTAATGGGAATATGACAGCGGGGCTTACGATATTAGAAAGAAGCAGCGCTAAACCCGGAATATCTGCCAATCCTGCGGTATAAACTAACAAAGAGAACTTTACCTTTGCCCTTATCGTATGAAATATTTTTTACTACTCCTGATTATCGGCAGTCAAAACCTGGCTGCTCAAACCGGCAAAAGCAACCGGCAACTTGTACACCGGTTGCAGAAGCATATCACATACCTCGCAGATGACAGGCTGGAAGGCCGCAGAACCGGCAGCAACGGGGAGAAACTGGCATTTGAATATATCAGCAGGCATTTTCGCAAGTCAGGTTTAAAACCATTTAATCAAAATTATTTACAGCCCTTCCCGGTGGCAGATGGTCGAATGATAGATCCTGGCAGTTACCTGTTGGTTAATGGCCGCAGCCAAACCCTGCTCGCTGATTACTTTCCATTGTCGGCTACCGGTAACGGTTTGCTGCCAGAAAGCACATTAGACACAACAGACCTTTTCGATATTGGTCCATCTATGCTGGAAAATATCCATAATCCTCATTTCGATTTAAAAGATTTGTTGCACACCCGGATTAACCTGTCAATACAAACGCATCGCCCGGTATTATTTATTACCAATTCTTCTGCGCTTACTGATGGCTTAGGCTTTGATGAAAAAGATAAAACCCTGCCACGTGAAATTCCCATAATTTATATCCGGCCCTTGCTGGCAGCAGAAATGCGAAAAGCCGGTGCCACCCAGGCGTTTAACATTAAGATTTTCACAAAGCAACGCCAGGGTCATAACGTGGTAGGATGGGTCGACAACAAGGCAGCAAATACAGTAGTATTAGGCGCACATTATGATCACCTGGGTTATGGAGAAGATCACAATTCATTATACACCGGTTCAGAAAAAATGATACATAACGGGGCGGATGACAATGCCAGTGGCACGGCTGGCCTGCTTGAGCTGGCACGTATAGTAAAGCGCTCAGGACCAAAGAACCACAATTATATTTTTGTAGCTTTCTCAGGAGAGGAATTGGGTTTGTTCGGATCTAAATATTTCATTGAGCATTCACCCATGGAAACCGGGCATATCAGTTACATGATCAACATGGATATGATAGGCAGGCTCAATGACTCTACCCAGGGAATATCGATCGGCGGTTACGGCACTTCACCGGCATGGGGAGACCTGTTCAACCATCTGCCTACTGAATTGAAAATAAAATTTGACAGCAGTGGCAGCGGGCCGAGTGACCACACCTCATTTTACCGGAAAGATATTCCTGTTCTTTTTTTCTTTACCGGCACACATAAAGATTATCACAAGCCTTCCGATGATGCAGATAAAATAAATTATGCCGGCGAAGCGCGGGTGATTCGTTTTATTTACCGGATATTGGAGCGGATGGACCAGGCAGAAAAAATACCTTTTAACAAAACAAGGGAAGTTGCCACAGGTAAAAGCAGTTTTAAGGTGAGCATGGGTATTATGCCGGATTATACCTTCGCCGGAAGCGGGGTGTTGGTAGACGGAGTTTCAGATAACAGGCCTGCCGTGAAGGCCGGGATAAAGGCAGGAGATGTGATTTACCAGTTAGGTGCACACCGGGTGTCCGATATTGAAACTTATATGCAGGCGCTTAACCGCTTCAACAAAGGAGAATCTACCCAGGTAAAACTGAAACGGGGAAATGAAGATCTTACATTCAATATTACTTTTTAAAATTACCGGATAGGAAACAGCCCATGAAATTAAAGATCGATAACGAAACACTGGCAGAGGAATTTTTTGAGTGTTCCCGTTTGATGGGGATCGTGGCCCCGTTGAAAGATTACCTTTTCACCTGGCACATCAACCAACACCTTGGATTTAATTTCAGGATCAATAACAGCCTGGAAATACAACTTCAAAAAAAGAACAGGAATTATTTTTTTTCGATCTATCAATATGATATTCCTGCTACCTGCATGACTCATTATCTTTACAACAACCAGTATGATGGAGAGTACCTGTTACCAGAATTCAAACACCTTGATTTTTTATGGCTGATGAAAGGAGATGATGTTAGTGAAGAAGAATTACAGGCGATGATGCAGGAGATAAGGAGCCTGCCGGGCGTACAGTTAGTAAACGAAATGACCCATGAGAAAATCAGGAATAAGCAACATCTTATTTTATAATGTAAATCAAAAGTAATGTGGAAAGAAGAGAACAATAAATTACACCGCCAGTTTGTATTTGATGATTTTACGCAGGCCTTTTCCTTTATGACACGGGTAGCCGCCGAAGCTGAAAAGATGGATCACCACCCAACATGGACCAATACCTATAACAAGGTTGACATCTGGCTTAACACCCATTCAGAAGGAAATATAGTCACAGAAAAAGACCACGCCCTTTCTGTTCTGATTGATGCCCAGGTTTAAGCCTGCCTGCTTTTTACCAGGATGGTCTTTTCCTTTTTGGCAGTCATAATACCTATTGGCTGCAGGTGTGCAGACAGGCCATGCTCAGTCAATATTTTTTTTACCGTATCTGCTTCAGCAGGTTTTACAGTGAACATAATTCCCCCGTTGGTTTGCGGATCCGGCAACAGGTTAAACGCTTCCATCACATTTACTCCTTTTTCAAAACCCACCTGGCTGCTGTAGCTGTTCCAATTTCGGTAGGTGGCATCGGGAATTATACGTTGGGCCAGGTAATCTTTCACACCGGGCAGCACAGGCAATTGATCATAAAATAATTCTGCAGATAAGGCAGCGCCATCAGCCATTTCGATGAGGTGACCCAGCACACCAAAACCGGTAACATCTGTCATGGCAGTGACACAGGATAATTTGCCTAAATGTTCCCCAATACTATTCAGCCGGCTCATCTGTTCTATCATCACAGAGACGTGTGCTTCCTCCAGTTTGCCTCTCTTTTGTGCTGTAGATAATATACCGACTCCCACGGGTTTGGTTAAAAAAACCAGGTCGCCTTCAACGGCAGTATCATTTTGTTTAAGATTTTTAATTTCTATTGTACCGGTTACTGCCAGGCCAAAAATGGGTTCAGCCGAATCTATACTATGTCCGCCGGCCAGGGGTATTCCTGCAGTAGCGCAAATGCTCCTTGCCCCTTCCAGTACTTTTTGCGCCAGGGACGCCGGCAGTGCATCCACCGGCCAGCCTAATATGGCCACAGCCATTAAGGGTTTGCCTCCCATCGCATATACGTCACTGATAGCATTAGCTGAAGCAATACGTCCAAAATCAAAGGCATCATCTACGATGGGCATAAAAAAATCTGTGGTAGAAATAATTCCCATGCCGTTCCCTATATCATACACCGCAGCATCATCTTTGCTGCTGTTGCCGACCAGTAAATTTTTATCGGGGTGAGATAGGGTGGAACCTTTAAGAATTTCTTCGAGTAGCTGGGGTGCGATTTTACAACCACAACCGGCACCTTTGGAAAATTTTGTCAGGAGGATGCTATCATCAGTGTTACCGGCCGCAGGGGCCTGGGAATCGGGCATACATTTTTTTGCAAAGATACATACCTGCGATGCATCTTAAGAATAATACACTTACAGTCATTTACGCCGCTTGAAAAGAATGGCTGCATTTTTTTTGAGGTCACCACTGAAACGTATCTCGTAAATTTCTTTACCGTCTTTTACAACCAATAAGCCTGTATTAGGTGGTATGGTGCCCAGGTTTTCCGCATACATCACCAACAGGATACTGTCCTGGGACGGGTCTATTGACACTGTTTTCCTGACCGCAACGGTGCTCATCCGTTCTTTGGCAAAAATGATCTTTCCATTCATTAACACACTTACGGTATCTCCATCCACTACCCCATTGTCAAACAGGGAAAGTTCCAGGCTGTCTGATTTAAAATACACGGTTTGTTGAAGATCCATAGTCCGGGTATAAACCTGTTGGGCCGGTGGAGCTATAACCGGAACGACCGGTTGCTTGCTTATAACAGAAGTTTCCGGTTGCTTAGGCTTTGGTACAATCGCAATTGCAACTTCTGTTACCTGGGTTTCCGTAGTATCTACAGCCACCAGTTTTTTATCACCTTTCAACAGCAAGGGCTGGCGGGGTGATGAATTTTCAGAAGTGGGTTTCTGTATTTTACTACCGGCAGTGGTTACCTGCACCGTTGCAAAAGCTGCTTCCTGGTTCTCTTTTTCAATCCTGGCTGCAGCGGTGGCAGCTTGAGTTGCCTGTTGCTCCTGGACAAATGATAAACTATTGGCCAGCTTCAGTTCCTGCAGGTGTGGTACCAACGCAGACTGCCAGAAATCATTCTTTCGTTGCAGGTGAATAGTACCGGTGATGGCATGGTATAATTTAGTATTGTTGGTAGTAAAGGGGCCCGTTAAAAACATCATACTGTCTTTAATCTCCAGGTCAAGAATATTCAATTGCCGTACTCCTTTGGCAGGAGCGATGGGATAGTTGTCTGCAATAAGCTGGGCATCTTCCACGATGATCTTCCCACCCTGTTTCCTTATCTTGACCGTTTTAACTCCGAAATATTGTTTATCATCCATGATAAACCAGGTATGGGAATAGCCGGTCAGTTTTCCTTTTTCCTGGCTTATGGCTATCTCGTACCGGTATTCAAGCTGGGTGGTATCATTATACATTACCCCTTTCCACAAACCTGTAATGTCTTGTGCAGACAGTTGGTTGGAAAGAATCAAAAGAATTATGAGGAGCTTGCCGGTTCGCATGTGAGTATTCTTTGGGTATTAGTTGTGGTATCAACGGCAGAACAGGGTATTTTATTTAATAATGCAGTAATATTTTCCCGGTTGTATAGTGCTTTACCATAATGTTTGTCGTAATAGGTGAGCAATATCCGGAAACTTTCAGTAAAGTTATCTTCCAGCAGGTAATTAATAGCCGAAGTAGTTTCCACTGGGCCAAGCCGTTTCTGGATCCTGGTAATGGCATTTACCAGGTTTTCTTTATCGTGTATCCCGTACTCACCGGTAATATAGGCCAGCCGCTCTTCAAAAGGAATATCCAGGAAATACACCGGCTTGGTACGCATGGTATCCCAGAAAGGATGCGGAATATTAAGTACCCCTATACGCTGGCTTTCATCTTCGATCCAAATAGGGCCGGGTTTCATGGTGATTTCGTGAAGCGCAGTGGCCAACAGGTTTTCGAACATTTCCTGGCGGGGCTGTAAAGGTTGCCCCAGGGCTCCAAAGGCAGAACCTTTGTGATTGGCAATACCTTCCAGGTCAATAATGACTTGTCCTTCTTTTTGTAACTGGTGTAAGAGCGGGGTTTTACCACTCCCGGTATAACCACCCAGGATGCGCAAGTCATATTCATTTTCAAACTGGGCGAGTACCCAGTTCCGGTAGACTTTATAGCCACCATCCAGCAGGTACACTTCGAAGCCATAAAAGTTGAGCAGCCAGGCCACTGCGCCGCTGCGCATACCGCCACGCCAGCAATGCAGGAATAATTTTGTGTTGTTTTTATATTGAGATAACAAAGATTCTACCTGTTCCACCATTCTGCGCATGTTGGGACCAAAAAAATCGAGCCCGAACTTGATGGCCTGTTCCCGGCTCTGCTGCTTATAGGCAGTGCCGATTTTTTTTCTTTCTTCATCATTGAACAATGGCAGGCTAACTGCTCCCGGGATATGTGCCTGCTGGTATTCAGCCGGGCTGCGCACGTCCAATACAAGATGCCCGGCCGATGCAGCCAGGAATTCCTGTATTGACAATTTTGAAATGGGCATTATAACTGAAAAATTAATGACGCAACAAGTGACTAATGTGTGGCGCAAAGGTATGCAGTACAAGTGTGCGACGCAACGATGTTGGGCTGTGCACACCGGCGGTACACAAAAAAACCGCTTTCTTACAAAGCGGTTTACTAATTATGCTGTATTCGTTAATTACCGGTTTTAATATCCACGTTCACATCTTTGCCCCCCACTTTTATTCCTTTTTTATCTATAGTAACATTGGGGCCACTTTTTGTAGACACGCTGGTGCCGCCAGGGCCTATGTTCACAGTAGTTCTTTTTACCGTATCAACTGAAGTAGAGGTAGATACTGATTTTGTACCTTCCGTGGTAGTGGTGGTGGAAGATTCTGCTGCCTTCTGGTTATCGCATGACGTAACGGCAAGGATTGCAGAAACCAGGATTAATGATAATAATTTTTTCATAGTTTGATTTTATAATAAAGGTTAAAGATTCAGTTTATGCTTATCCATTCATGCTTGTCAGGAACTCTGCATTGTCCTTGGTACCTTTCATGTTTTTCAGCAAGGTATTCAGGGCTTCTTCAGGGTTCATGTCGGCCATGTGTTTGCGAAGTATCCACATACGCTGGAAAGTATCTTTGTCGAGCAGGAGGTCATCACGACGGGTAGATGAAGCTACGATATCGATAGCCGGGTATATCCTGCGGTTGGAAAGCTTACGCTCCAGTTGCAGTTCCATGTTACCGGTACCTTTAAATTCCTCGAAGATCACTTCATCCATTTTGCTGCCGGTATCTACCAATGCAGTGGCGATGATAGTAAGCGAGCCCCCGTTTTCTATTTTCCTGGCTGCACCAAAAAACTGCTTTGGCTTTTGCATGGCATTGGCTTCCACACCACCAGATAATACTTTACCGGATGAGGGAGCCACGGTATTATGTGCCCGTGCCAGGCGGGTAATAGAATCAAGCAGTATCACCACATCGTGCCCGCACTCTACCAGGCGCTTGGCTTTTTGTAAAGCGATGGTACTTACTTTCACATGTTTATCAGCAGGTTCATCAAATGTGGATGCGATGACTTCAGCCCTTACACTGCGTTCCATATCGGTAACTTCCTCCGGGCGTTCGTCTACAAGTACGATCATGAGGTAACACTCCGGGTGGTTTTCCGCAATGGCATTGGCCAGTTCTTTTAATAACATGGTTTTACCGGTCTTCGGCTGTGCTACGATAAGTCCACGTTGCCCTTTACCTATTGGTGTGAACAGGTCCATGATACGGGTGCTGTAATTATCAGAACGGGTAGTGAGGTTCAGTTTTTCAAAAGGAAAGAGCGGGGTGAGGTAATCGAAAGGCACACGGTCTCTCACTTCTTCAGGGCTTTTACCATTTATTGTTTCCACTTTCAGAAGGGCAAAATATTTTTCCCCTTCTTTAGGAGGGCGTACGGAACCGTACACGGTATCCCCGGTTTTAAGACCAAATAGTTTGATCTGGGAGGGAGATACATAAATATCATCGGGTGAAGAAAGGTAGTTGTAATCACTGCTGCGCAGGAAGCCGTAACCGTCCGGCATCATTTCCAGTACACCTTCACCTAACACTACCCCATCGAACTCGATATTGAATACCGGAGGTTGCGGGCGTGGTTGTGGAGGCCTGTTAGGCATAGTGGGCGCGGAGGGCACATCCATTTGTGTCTCGGGCTGTTGTACATCTTCAGCCTGCAACATTTGGGCAATGGCTGGAGGGATGGTAGTATCCTGGTCGGTGAGAGGTTGTAATTCTTCTTCCTCCTGGGTTTCGGGCCTGGTTTTTTTTACCGGGCGCTTTTCTACATCCGCTTTGCGTGGCTTGGCCGGTGTAGCATCTTTTTTATGCATTTCCTGCTGCTTCACTTCTGCTACTTCTGCTATTTCAGGTGTATCAGTTTTAGCGATCCGCTTACGCTTTGGTTTTTCACCATCCGGTGTGGTCTTCTCTGTGCTCATAGCGACTTGTTTATCCAGGATGCTGCTGATAAGATCCTGTTTATTCATTTTTTTGTGATTGGAGATTTTTAATTCTTCTGCTATATCAAGCAGCTCAGGAACGAGAAGGTCGTTCAGTTGTGATATATCGTACATAGATTATGAGAAAATGCGTTGTTCAAAAAATCCGCTCTGTTGAAAATTGAGATTGAAAATTAATGCTGATGGAAGCCGATTGATGCTGAAGTAATATGGACTAGGATAACTTTCCAGCCGTTTCCAATGCAATAATACACACAATTTTACAAATACAAGAATTTTTTGTGGTACTTTATTGAATGAAATACCCTGTGTATGGCACTTTGAGGGGATACCCGTTTAAAAAATCTGCACCTGACACATATTATTGCTTTCGTACATTAAAATTCTGGTATTAACTTGTAGCTATGCATCCCGGATTTAGCCCATTTCCTGTTTTAATAACTGCCAGGCTGGTACTCCGGAAGGTGAAATTATCAGATAAAAATGAAGTTTTTTTCCTGCGATCCGATCCCCGGGTTATGGAATATCTAACTACCCCGGTAGCAGGATCAATGGCAGATGCCACTGCCTATATCCGGAAAATAAATGGTGGCACCCCGGCGGGCGAATGGTTATGGTGGGGAATGGCATTGAATAAAAAAGGGCCACTGATCGGGTCCATCTGTTTATGGAATTTTAATGACGAAAGAACAGAAGCTGAAGTAGGGTATGTATTGCACCCGCAAGAACAGGGAAAAGGTTTGATGCAGGAGGCTTTGGAAGCAGTTTTACATTATGGTTTTAACCGGCTTAAACTTCAGAAAACCTGGGCTTTTATTCATCCCGGTAATAAAAAAAGTGTGCAGCTACTGGAGAGAAATCATTTTACATACGAGCGGCAATCCGGGGAAATGGTAGTATTTTCAGTATCAAACATGGTATATAAAAAAAACATTTGTCTACATAGGTCACCAAAACATAACATATGAAGTCTTTCCTTTTATTAGTAAGTGCACTCATTTACCTGGCTGGGTGTAAAAATGATAATGTTTCTGACACCCCTGAAAAGCGCTCCCTTTCTGCTTATTTTGCGCACGACAGCAGTATGCAGGATGGTGGTGTTCAAATGATACCCATTCAAACCCCGAAAGGCAGTTTTAATGTATGGACCAAGCGGTTTGGAAATAACCCAACCATAAAACTGTTGTTACTCAATGGTGGCCCCGGCGCTACTCATGAATATTTTGAGTGCATGGAAAATTTCCTGCCGGCTGAAGGAATAGAATTTATTTATTATGACCAGTTGGGTTGCGGTAATTCTGATAATCCAAAAGACACCACCATGTGGGACCTGGCCCGGTATGTAGAAGAAGTAGAACAGGTGCGAACAGCCCTTCGTCTTGATAAGAACAATTTTTATTTACTCGGGCATTCGTGGGGCGGCATACTGGCTATGGAATATGCTACCAAATACCAGCAAAATATAAAGGGGTTGATCATCTCCAATATGATGTCTGATGTGCCGGCCTACGGGCGTTATGCAGATGAAGTGCTGGCAAAGCAGATGGATCCTAAAGTGTTAGACACCATCCGTCGTATAGAAGCAGCCAATGATTTTGACAATCCAAAATACATGGAGATTTTAATGCCTAATTTTTACACCCAACACATATTGCGCCGGCCGCTCGATCAATGGCCTGAGCCTGTGAACAGGTCATTTTCAAAGATGAATCATTCTTTGTATGTAACCATGCAGGGCCCGAGTGAGTTCGGAGTTGCCGGTAACCTGGTAAACTGGGACCGGTCTAAAGATTTAAAAAACATCACTGTTCCTACCCTTACCATCGGTGGTAAATATGATACCATGGATCCCGAACACATGAAATGGATGAGCACCCAGCTACCCAAAGGAAGTTATTTGTTTTGTCCTGATGGCAGCCATATGAGTATGTATGATGACCAGCAGGTGTATATGAAAGGACTTATTCAGTTTTTGCAGGATGTAGATGCAGGAAAAAATAAATAATCTTAGTGCCCGCACGCAAATCAAAACAGCACAGGCAGGATAATAATCATCCTGCTCCTGCACAGGTTATCCAATGGATCGCAGGTTTGGAAAGTTCCAGCCGTTCCACCCGGGGTGAAAGTATCCAGTTATTATACAGGACCGGCGAGCATTTTCCTGAATTGCTGGCAGACCATATAGAAGTATTCCGGAAATTGCTGACACATACAGATAACCGGATGATATGGGGAGGTATGTCGGCCCTCGACAGGGTATGTGCAGTACGGGCTGCTGCCATCTTTCAGATACTGCCGGATATATTGGATGCAGCAGGTAAAGGTTCTGTAATTACACGCGACAATGCAGTAAGCATTCTGACCAGGCTCGCACGGCATGCCGGTTATACAGAAACAGCATTACCGCTTTTGCTGGAACAAATGAGAAACTGCCCTACGAATCAACTGGCTATGTACGCAGAGAATGCCAGGGAGATAATCACAAAAAACTACCTGCAGGAATTCCGGCAATTATTACAACTGCGTTTAGCCCATGTAGATAGGGATACAATGAAGCGGCGTATTGAAAAAGTGATACGGCTCACACAAAAATAAAGGGCTGCCGAAGCAGCCCCTTTATTAATAATTCCTTATAGAAAACTCTACCCGTCGGTTCCTGGTACGGCCAGCAGGAGTTTCATTATCTGCTACCGGCCGGGTTTCTCCAAAACCCACGGCAGTTATCCGGCTATCAGCAATACCCTTCTTTACAAAATAGGCACGTGCTGCATTTGCCCTGTCTTCGGATAGCTGCTGGTTCTTGATTTCATCTCCTACATTATCAGTGTGTCCTTCCAGGGTGAGTTGTAAGGTCGGATCATCTGCCATTACTTTCACCAGTGCATTTAATGCCGGGTAAGACTTTGGCAGTATCATGGATTTGCCTGTAGCAAAGAATAAGTTGCTGGCAGCATACTGTACTTTCTTCATCACTTCTTCTGCAATGGCAGGGCAACCATAGTTGGCAGCAATTCCTGGTACTGCAGGGCACTTGTCTTCTTCATCATTAATCCCATCGCCATCTGTATCCGGTATCGGGCAACCCTGGTATTTGGCCAGCCCCGCTACAGTCACACATTTATCTTCTTCATCGTTGATGCCGTCACCATCCGTATCCGAAACCGGTCAGCCCTGGTATTTTACCACACCGGCTACAGAGATACATTTATCTTCTTCATCGTTAATGCCATCGCCATCTGTATCCGGTATCGGGCAGCCCTGGTATTTTGCGAGCCCGGCCACAGTTACACAATTATCCACATCATCATACACCCCATCACCATCTGTATCTACAGGAACCGGCGGGGCTGGAGGGGGAGGTGGCGCTATTACGGTCTCTGGTGCACGTTTTTTATTTTTTTTCAGGCTGCCGAAGCAGAGGCCAATATGTGCATCAGCCTGTTTACTTTTTGCAAGGGCAGTAATGATACTCCCCGAACCAATGAACAATGCGCCTGCACGCAGCGAAATTCCCATGTTGAATTTTGTCAGCTCGTTATAACTTACAGGCACGTATAATCCAAAGGCCTTGCCTTCATACCGTGGAGTAAGTGTAAAGG
>JBKJUT010000121.1:0-8227 GCA_046590515.1 Ferruginibacter sp. | reverse complement strand
CCGCTGAAATCATCAATGTCTGCCGGACTTATTTTATTTTCAAATTCCTTATCTGCCGGCAATAATGCGTCTTTGCTGGTATTTAAACCGGGATTCCCCATGTATTGTTTTTCTGTTTTGTAAAAATAACCATTCTTCACCAAAATCCCTTTGGGCTTAACTCTCTAATTGTTGATTGTGCCATTTACACTGCAATCAGACCATTTAACACGGAACCAATATATAAACGGACAGAAGCATTTAGATTTGTTCTATGTTTCGAAAAATATCACGCTACTGGTGGTGCCAGATTTTAGGCTGGTCCGCAAACATTGCTATCAGCGTGTTTTTTGTAACCACTTTTGGCAAACCGAGTCATGCCTATTTTTTAAGTTTATTAAGTACCTGCCTCATCGGGGTTTTGATTACACACATGATGAGGTTCAATATCTCCTTTTTAAAAGTGCTGCAAAAGCCGGTTCGTACCCAGATCTTTTATTTCCTGGCGCTGACCATCGTGTTTTCAATTCTGCTGGGAGTTGTCTCTGAAGCAGCGGATATGCTGCTGGGTTATAATCCCGAGAGACTGAAAAAATTCAGTCGTGCGGAACGCCTGTTCCTGAGCAGTTTTAATTCATTATGGATCATACTCATCTGGAATATGATTTATTATATTTATCACTATGTAGAGAGCAACCGGCGCCAGCAACTGGATACCTTCCGGCTGGAGGCAATGGTTAAATCACTTGAACTCAAAACAATTAAATCGCATATTAACCCCCACTTTATCTTTAATGCCTTAAACAGTATCAGGGCATTGGTAGATGAAAACCCGGTTCGTGCACGCCGTGCCATTACTGAATTAAGTAATATTCTCAGGAGCAGTATGCAGGCTGAAAAAAGTGAAACAGTGCCATTGCGCCAGGAACTGGATATTGTAAAAGATTACCTCGCACTGGAACAGATGCGTTTTGAAGAGAGGCTGAAAATAGTACTGGATATTGATGAGACTACCCTCGACCTTCCCATACCTCCCATGATGCTGCAGACCCTTGTAGAAAATGCTATAAAACACGGAATCAGCAAAAAACTGGAAGGTGGAGTGGTTAAAATAATTTCTAATTATAAAGATAATAGCCACCAGTTGATAGTGCAGAATTCAGGCAAATTAAATGGATATGCCATAAGCAGAGAAGGGTTTGGTTTGAAAAGTACACAGGACAGGCTCAATCTGCTTTACCAGGGCAAAGCTGATTTTATTATACATGATATTGATGGCCCTATGGTTGAATCCAGGATCATTATGCCGGTAAATCTTTTATAAACATGATGTACAGAGCATTAATTGTTGATGATGAACGTCTCGCGCGCAATGAATTAAAAAAACTATTGCTTGACTTCCCGGGTATAGAAGTGATAGGTGAAGCTGCCAATGCCAAAGAAGGTATTGAAAAGATTGACAGCCTGGTGCCCGACCTGGTATTCCTGGATATTCAAATGCCCGGTCAGAGTGGCTTTGATATGTTGTGTGAACTGGAAAAAGCACCTCATGTTATTTTTATAACAGCGTATGATGAGTTTGCACTTAAGGCCTTTGAAGTAAATGCCCTGGATTACCTGATGAAGCCGGTGGAACCTAAGAGACTGGCTGATGCCATACTGAAATTACAACAGGCGGAGGAGAAAGATATTCCAGGAGGCCTGGCTGTACACCGCGGGCAACTCGGCGAAAATGACCAGGTTTTTGTGAAAGATGGTGAACGCTGCTGGTTTGTAAAACTGTCAGAAGTACGTTTATTCGAAAGCGTTGGTAATTATGCAAAGGTATTTTTTGGCAGCAATAAACCACTCATCTTAAAATCACTCAATGCGCTCGAGGAAAGACTGGATGAAAAAGTTTTTTTCCGTGCAAACAGGAAACACATAGTGAATCTCCGTATGATTGATAAAGTGGAATCTTACTTTAACGGTGGGTTATTACTCGACCTGAAAGGTGGTGAGAAAATTGAAGTCAGCCGGCGCCAGGCTGTGAAATTTAAAGAGATGATGAGTTTATAATAATCTAACAGAATATTCCTCTATGAAAAATTTAAGCATTGTTTTCTTGCTGATGTGTACCGGTAGCATGACTAATGCCCAGAAAATACCGGCAATTAATGTAAGCAGCACAGAAAGGATTGAAAAAATTCTATCGGCAGATGACATGATGGGACGGAAACCATTTACCCCAGGTATTGAAAAGGCAGCCGGCTTTATCGCTTCGGAATTTAAGCAGTCCAGGCTTGATTTTTTTCCGGGACTTGAAAGTTATTTCCAGGTATTTACAATGGTGAAGCCAAAGTTTATTTCTGCCCGGGGAAATATCAATGGAAACTCCATAGCAGCAGAAAATATTATCGCTGTTACTACCAGTCCTGTTTTGGAGGTGACCCAGCTTTCCAGCTTTACACGGTTGCGTATCGACAGTTCACTCGACCTTCTTAAAGAAGCGGCACGTCTTTTAAAATTTAATAAAAATTACCTCGTATTTATTGACAGTGTACATGCAAAAACATTTGGCAGGTTGAAAAGATATAAGCGGGAAACTTTTAAGATGACCAGTAGTGTTATTTTTATTCTGACAGATCAAAATCCTGTGACATTTGATTTTGATATCAGGCATGAGGTGACAGGGACAGAACTGTCAAATGTAGTAGCAATGATACCCGGTCGCAGCAAGCCGGAGGAATTGGTAGTGTTCTCTGCGCATTATGATCACCTGGGTGTGGGCAAACTCAATGCAGCCGGAGATTCAATTTACAATGGCGCCAACGATGATGCTTCAGGAACTACGGCAGTAATGATGCTTGCTGATCATTTTAATAAATTAAAAACCAATGAACGCACTCTCATATTTGCAGCATTCACAGCAGAAGAATCAGGAGGATTTGGCAGTAAATATTTCAGTACCCAGGTAAACCAGGATAAAGTGGTAGCCATGTTTAATATCGAGATGATCGGTACTGATAGTAAATGGGGATTAAACAGTGCCTATATCACCGGTTTTGAAAAGTCTACAATGGGTACAATTCTCCAGGCTAACCTGGGAGGAAGTGGATTTTCATTCAATCCCGATCCTTATCCTGACCAAAAATTATTTTACCGGTCAGATAATGCAACCCTGGCGGCCCTGGGAGTACCAGCCCATACCATCAGCACTTCAAAAATGGATGATGAAAAATTCTATCATACACAGGGAGATGAAATACAAACCCTGGATCTGGTAAATATGACGGAGATTATTAAAGCAATTGCTGCCAGCAGCACATCTATCATTAGCGGTAAGGATACACCCAGCCGTATCCTGGAATAATTATGCTTTAACCGGGATGCTGTGTATGGCAGCAGCTATTTCGCGGATAAGGGCAGGATCCTTTTCAATGGCATTTCCTACCACAATCATATTGGCACCTGCTTTACAATTGAGATAAGCTTTTTCAGCGGAGGTAATACCGCCGCCAATTATCAACGGCACATCTATGCACCCGGCCACTTTACGAATCATATTTTCAGAGATTGCCGTTTTTGCTCCGCTGCCTGCATCCATATATATTAGGCCCATTCCCAGCATTTCACCTGCCATAGCTGTACACATGGCAATTTCTTCTTTATCAGCAGGCAGGGGGGCTGCATTACTGATGTATGAAACGGTAGTGGGCGCACCTCCATCAATAACCATATAACCGGTAGGCATAATCTCCAAACCACTCTGCCTCACCACCGGGGCCGATACTACATGTTGCCCAATGAGTAATTCAGGATTACGGCCACTGATAAGCGAAAGGTATAATAAGGCGTCAGCGTATTTACTTACCTGCGCCGGGCTGCCGGGAAATAATATTACAGGGATTGAACACTTTCTCTTAATCAACTTTACACATTCATCCAGGTAGCCTGAAATCACGAGACTGCCACCCACCAGGAAATAATCTACCTGCGCTGAAACGGCCAGTCCAACCAACTGATCAAGCGAGACATCCGTTACTTTGTCCGGATCTATCAGTACAGCAAATGACTTTCTGCCGCTCAGTTTCCTTTCCTGTAATGATTGGTAAATACCTTTCAACATGCGCTTTAAATTCTTTAAATACAAAAATGTATAATATTCCGGTCTTACCAAAATAAAGACCTTCCTCTGAAGCCTACACGCTGCAATTTCGGTCATTTTTGCCAGTATCGGGATGCCTTTCTTATTTAAACCACTTTGCCGGAACCCGTACAAAAAAAACTATTTTTGAACCCAAATAGAAAAACGTTGAGAAGTATTAAGAAGTTGGCAGGTCAAACCCTCTGGTATGGTATTCCTACAATTGCCAGCCGGTTCCTGGGATACCTGATGAACATGGCCCTTCCTTTTTTTGTGTTGATGCCTTCAAAAACTGCCGACCTGGTACAGGTTTATACTTTGATCCCCTTTCTAAACGTGCTTTATTCCTATGGTTTGGAAACAGCATATTTCCGCTTTTCTCAAACCCACGATAAGGATAAACTTTACAGCACGCTTTCCATTTCCTTATTCTTAAGTTCAGTATTATTCACCATTCTGCTTTTTCTGTTTAAAGATTCTATAGCCCTGGTTGCCGACCTCAATGAACACCCGGAATATCTTTTCTGGATGATCTGTATCATTGGAATCGACAACCTCAATACCTTGCCGTTTGCCCGGTTACGGCAGGAGAACAGGCCTAAAAGATATGCCTTCGCACGTATTACCGGCATAGTGGTAAACATCAGCGTAGTAATATTTTTTTTAGCCGTGGTTCCAGGGATTATTAAAAATAATCCAAACAGCATTTTAAATAACATCTATAATCCCGGGATGGGCCTGGGCTACTACCTGGTCGGTAACCTGTGTGGCAGCCTGTTCACCCTGTTGATACTTTACAAGGAAATACGCAAAGTGCGGTTCAGGTTTGATGTGGGGCTCTGGAAAGAAGTGATGCGGTATAGTGCCCCTTTAATAATTGTTGGTTTGGGAGGAATGATCAATGATGTATTAAGCCGGCTGATTTACCGCCACGTGGTGGACCTGCCCCAGGAACAGGCAAACCATGAGCTTGGTATTTTCGCCAATATTTTCCGCATTGCCTTGCTCATTACGATAATGATCCAGGCTTTCCGTATGGCAGCAGAACCCTTCTTTTTTAACCAGGGTAAAAATGAGGATGCACAACGAACCTATGCAAGGGTGATGAAATTTTTTGTCATCGCCTGTTGTTTTATGTTCCTGGTGATTGCACTTTTTCTTGATGTATTTAAGTGGGTTTTTGTAACCTTCGCCAATCCACGCTGGATAGAAGGGCTTGATGTGGTTCCCCTCCTGGCATTGGGCAATATCTTCCTGGGAATTTATTATAATCTCAGTGTCTGGTATAAACTTACCAATAAAAACAGGTATGGCGCCTATATAACCATTGCCGGAGCCATTATTACTATCGTACTTAATATTATACTTATTCCAATCCTGCATTATACCGGTGCAGCCCTGGCCACCTTTACCTGTTATCTTTTTATGATGCTTATGAGTTACAGGCTGGGTCAAAAACATTACCCAATACCTTACCCGGTTAAAAAGCTGGTCTCCTATATCGTTATGGTATTAATTATTTATGCCATTCATGCAGGGCTGGTTTATATATGGAATGACTCTCTAAGTTTTTCTCTCATAACGGGACTTGTATTGTTCCTGGCTTTTTCCTGGTTTGTGAGCCAGGTAGAAGCAAAAGAACTGGCCAGGATGCCTGTTATAGGAAAATATTTTACCCACAGACAGTAGGGCTATGCGGAAATTTTTACAATGGATATTAAAAAGGCCCCTTACGTGGTTAGCCAATTATCTCTCCGCCTCGCCGGAGAAAACCCTGGTGCATAAATCCCTCTCCCGACTTTACCGTTATGGAAAAAAGAAAAAAAATAACAGGCTGTTGGTAATTCACACAAATCTTCAGGAGGAAGATTTTATCATTTTCAGCGACCAGCACAAAGGCAACCGGTCCTGGGCAGATGATTTTGCCGGCTGTGAAAAAAATTATCTCGCTGCTTTACATCATTACAATGGCCGCAACTTTACTTTTATCAACCTGGGCGACAGTGAAGAATTATGGAAATTTAAAATAAGTGATATCATTCCAAAAAATGATGAATCCTTTAAAGCAGAAGCAGCATTCCAGCAGAACAACCGGTACGTTAAAACGTTTGGTAATCACGATATTCTCTGGAAAAACAAATTAGATGTGGTGTTGAATTTAAAAGATTTTTTTGATATGCCTTTACCGGTGTATGAAGGCATTGTGTTACGTGACAGTACCTTGCACCTGGATATATTTCTGACACACGGCCACCAGGGGGACCGCCTGAGTGATAACAATGCAATAAGTACATGGCTGGTAGCACACATTTGGAATCCTGTTCAGAGATACCTGCGTATTAATCCAAACTCGCCCAGTTCAGATTTTACGCTTCGGAATAAACACAACAGGATGATGTATGAATGGAGCAGCCATCGCAAACACCTCGTATTGATTACAGGTCATACCCATCAGCCCATCTTTGCCTCAGGGAAATATTATGCGCACCCGTCAAACAATATTCCGGGCAAGGAACCGGAAGACCAACCTGTACCAAATTATTTTAATACCGGCTGCTGTTGTTTTAATGATGGAGATATTACAGGTATTGAAATCAGCCATGGTTCTATCAGGCTCATTAAATGGTTTAATGAAGAGCATACTCCTGAAAAAATGATCCTGGAAGAAATAAAATTTACTACCTTATTGAAAGACATCCGTCATTAGAATCAAAGATATTTCTGCATTAAGGCATACAATACTTTTTTCTCCGGCTCAGTCAGTTCTCCGGGTTTTTCTGCCTGCAGGTAATGCCGCCTGAATGCTTCAGAAGCTGCCGCCGGTTTACTTATATCATACCCAATGATTTTTAAACCCTGGGTCACCTGGAAGCCCGCAGGAATTGCCAGGTTTAAAGTATCATTGTACCAATACCCGAAACCTTTTTCAGCCAGGCGTTTCCAGGGAAAAAGGACCTGGGGATCTACTTTTCTTCCTGGCGCAATGTCAGAATGTCCTATAAAATTTGCCACCGGAAAATTATATGCTTTTTTTAATCCGGTCAGCACTCCCAACAAGGTATTTATTTGTGCTTCTGTAAACGGATCCCTACCATTATTATCAATTTCTATTCCTATAGAAGATGAATTGATATCGGTATTACTACCCCACATACCTGCACCGGCATGCCAGGCACGGAGGTAATCATTCAACATATGAAACAAAGTTCCATCCTTACATATTACATAATGAGCGCTCACATTAGTACGCTCCAGGGTAAAGGTTTTAATTGTTTCCTGGCAACTGTTCTGTGCTGTATGATGCAGGATTACGTAATTAGGTTTACGTAATGAGAAATTAGTAGTGCCGGCCCAATCTGCCGGGTACTTCAATGAATCTGCCTGAATTGAATCAACCGGGCGCGCACTTATTTGTTTAGCCAGTTCCCGCGATTTTTTCCTGTATATTCTGTTGGTGTCGCTGAATGGCTTTGGCGCACAGGAAAACAAATTTATAACTACACAAAATATCACAATCGTATGCAGCGAAAGTCTAAGGCCATTTCCGGTATTTCTCAAAATAAATATTTAATTGTTTATGGACAAGTCACCCTGGTAAAGGGATGCTTTTCTTCGTATGATAATGTTCGGGGGTAACTGAATAAGACAGTATCGTGTTGTTGCTTTACATCACCATAGCCTTCTGAAAAACTCTCCCCGGAAATTTTAAAAATGGTTTGTCGCACCGTATTCATGCCTTCAGACGAATAGTTATACCAGATAATAAGTTTATCTCCTTCAATACTTCCTTTAAAGGTTCCGTGATTGCTGTCTTTTTCAAATCGTTTATAATCGAGATCGCCATCCGCACTGCTGCCGGATAAGTTCAATTTCATTGTAGCGGTATCTTTTCCGATTACCATCCGGTAACAACCGCTGCTGATGGATACAGGTTTATTGTCACCCGTAGTTTCGACCTTTGTTTGATCACCGGTTGATGCAGTTGAACTTGTTTTTTGCTGCCCGTTACATGAAAACAGCACTAATGCCACAATAAAATATTTTTTCATAACGTATTTTTTTTCAGATTTCGGACTAAGTTACAATAAACAGTGATACAGTTTATCGGCATAACCTTTGCAC
>JBKJUT010000065.1:0-4219 GCA_046590515.1 Ferruginibacter sp. | reverse complement strand
GGTTTCTCCGGCCGGAAATAACTACGGTACAACGCCAAATGGATTGTACCAAGTTCTTAAAAATACTCCCGGAGCACAATATGGCTTAATGTATGCGCCTCTTGGACAAACAACACCTTGTTTTTAAATTAAAAGAAAAAAATCATGGCAATCAATATTAAAAGATTAGTTGTAATTCATCTATTAATTATGTTCTTCTACATGATGGCAATTCAATTAATAGCCTTTTTTTCCAATAGTCCAGATATGATAGGACCGGGCCTTCAACAAATGGTTTGCCTCATTTTGCATGTTGTTATTGCGTTTGGAATTTATTTTCCGGGAGTGGTTAATAAAAAAAGGGAAAGCTTATTAAGACTATTGCTAAGCATAGCGGTAGTTGTTATAGGTGGGTTTTTGTTTGTTGTAGTCAGAGATTACATATACACTCATTATCTCAATTAAGCTCAGCTTATAAATTTTGGGTTTACCTTTTGTTAGGCATTGTCTAACCATTTCTTTATTCCTTTCACGATCCGCAAGTCCCTTTCCACTGGATAATTTCAGGTGTGATAATGTCTCTATTGTTCGCTTTCCTTTGTAGTAAATATCCAACCTTAATGATGTGGTTCCATCCGCATTTTTTCTTTTTCTCAGTGTAACACCCATACAGTAACTTTTTCTAAATTTGAGCAATAGGATTCAACAGAGGTACAAAAAAAGAGACATTAACATACCATAATAGGAAGAAAAAAGAAAAGAAACCGAACTAAATGCTGATGCAGCGCCTGTTTTAAGTAATTAAAAAACCTCGTCGAAACGAGGTTTTGTGCCCAGGACTGGATTCGAACCAGCACATCCTTGCGAACGCTGCGACCTGAACACAGTGCGTCTACCAATTTCGCCACCTGGGCATTTCAGGAGGGCAAATGTAATACAAAATGAATAAATCAGCAGGAGCATCCGAATATTTTTAAACCGTGGTTTTTATCCAGAACTTTAACTGGCCTTCTGCATCTGACTTAACTGTATAGTAAGAAGGCGGAATCTCGTTTTCCAGGCTATGGAAAGTGGCCAGCCTGGTTCCGTCCGGGCATTTATCAAGTTGCCGGAAGAGATTTAAATTATAGCGGTTATACAAATCCAGTGAATGATCTACTTTATAATCAATTTTGCCTGTAGTAATATTTTCGAAAAATGAATTGTAAAAATAAAAACCTGTGAAGCGGGAGAAATCAAGAGAAGTAAAGTTGCCTTTTTCGAAGCCCACGTTATGAAGCTCTAATTTGAGGCGTGCTCTTTCAGCAATATCTACCAGGTCAACACGCTGTTCTATACCGTAAAAACTGCTTAAAGGCCTGCTATGAGCAGCGGCCAGGCAAAATTTTCCAATTCCGCTGCCAATGTCCAGTATCCGGGCCCCGGCAGAAGGAGCCAAAAATTCCGCTGCCTCCATAGCCACTTTAAGCGGGGTCCAATGCCGGTTGGCATATTTACGTACAGAAGCTGGATAAATCAGGTCGAAATTGTCATCACTGCTATAAGTATGCGAATTATTCATTCCTTGCTCCATTTTTGCAAAGCTTCAGAGCCTTGGCCGGGTTCTTGCAAAATTAATGTTATCAGTTATTCCTGCAAAGTAAAGCAACCTGTTAACGGGTTTAACCGTTTTATGAAACTGGTATATTAATTCTTCTCAAAATTTCAATATTATGAAACAATTTTTAATTGCTCTTTGTGTAGCAAGCGCAGGTTTAATTCAATCCTGCAGTAAAGATGATCCAGCCCCGGCCCCGGATCCAAACATTATTTTTAAAGCCACTTTGAATGGAAGCTCTGAAGTGCCGGCAAACAGTTCTGCTGCCACCGGTACGGCTACTCTGACTTTTAATAATACTACCAAAGTTTTTTATGTCACTGTTAATTACTCCGGTATGACGGCCACTGCTGCACACATTCATAAAGGTGCCATTGGGGTATCGGGTGGTGTAATCTTTGGTTTTTCAAGTGCGGCTGCCCCAATAACATACACAAGTGCTGCGCTTGATCTTGCCCAGGAAGCAGACCTCAAGGCAAACCTGTATTACGTGAACCTGCATAGTGTAACTTATGGCGGGGGAGAAATCCGCGGGCAATTAATCAAGCAATAAAAAAAAGATGTATTAAAACAGGGGCCGGATGAACCCAAGGTGTATCCCTGCACTCTGTAATGGCAACGACCCTGTGCCAACTTTGTCAATTGGCAATTGTATGTAAGGTTCCAATCGTAAGGTTCCGGCTTTGCCCAACTGACGGTTAAATCCTATACCCAGGTTAATAACCGAAAGGAAATAGTTGCGGTCTTTATTGTAGGTATAATCCCTTTCATAACTGTTGCCATAGCGGGTAACGCCATAGGTATATTGTTCTTTTTTCATCAGGTAAGAGGATAGTCCGGCAAGTGCATACCATCCATTACTATTTTTTCCGGCGAATCGGTAGTGTATATTAAGCGGTATTTCCAGCATATTACAAAAGCCATCTGCATAATCTATTTTTATATATCCAGGGAGGCTTATGTTTTTGCGGCTGAAGTATTTGCCATTTGTATAGTAATATTTTTTATCCCACAACAATCCTGTTTCTACACTCCATTTTTTATTAAAGGCATATCCCACCAGTACGCCGTATTTCAATCCTGTTTTTTTTACCGGTTGGAGTTTAACTGATGTGGCATCAGGCCCGACTATCACTCCTACGTATACATGCTTATATTTCTGTTTCTTTTGATCTGTGTGCCGCCCCGGTACTGCAGTTATATTTTTTGAGGGCACGGCTTCTGCGGGGAAGGGTTGCTTTATAGCAGAATCTACCTGTTCTTGTATTGCATTATGCTTTAATCCAGTTATTTCACCTGCATTGATATTTGCAGGCTCCTCTCTTACATAATCCCTGATTGGTTCAATGCCCGCAGGTTGGCTTGTTGGAGCTACATAATTTATTTTAGAATCGCTCAATACCGGTTTTGTTTTTTGCCCAGGTTGTAAGGCTCCACCAGGTGTCTTGATTTGATTATTTACATTATCTCTAATTGCATGTGACGAAATATTATTTCCGGGTGTAGACTCCAGTATTTGCAGGTGCGAAGGTGAAAGATGAACCAGGTCGTAGACCAGCATGGGAAATAATAATACGATCACCAGGATGGCCAGGGGTTGTAAAAAATTTATAGGTTTGATAACGGGTGAATGAAAACCTGTTTCCATTTTTGAAAGCAGGTTATCCCAATCAGCAGTGCCTGTGTTTAAGGGGTAATTTTCACCTGCATTACGGAACACCTCGTCCATATCGTTATTTACATATAGCATATTTTTTCCTGGGCTGCCTTTTTTATAAAAATCTGTAATAATCCCCGGGCTTTAGAAAGGTTGGATTTAGATGTACCCACCGCTATATCCAGGTGGGTGGCAATTTCGTGGTGGCTATAACCATCAATTACGAACATATTAAAAACGGTACGGTAGGTGGGTGGTAAACGTTTGATCTCTTTAATAATTTCTTTATATAAAATATTCTCATCCGCTGTATTGGATGGGTCTTCTATCCAAAGACCTTCATTTACCAGGCCAACCTCAGTTATAAAATTATCTTTTCGCAACCTGTCAATAGCTGTATGGATCATTATTGTCTTGACCCATGCCATAAAACTCCGTTCGATATTCGTGGTCTTTTCAAAAGAGAAACTGGCCAGTTTATTGAAGATCTTGACAAAGCCATCATTAACTGTATCCCTTGCCTGGTCATAGTGATAAATATACCGGAACACTATCCTGATGGCATATCCATAATAGTTTTCATAAAGAGCTTTTTGGTCCCTTTGCTCTCCGTTGAGGCAGCCCGTAAGTAAATCGTTTACTGGTTTCAATTGATGGAATGTAGTTCTTTAATAGTGTCAATTATTGCATTCTATTAAGTTAAACAATCATTCAATCAAATCCAATAGCTGGCGTTTCCAGGTTGTGGGATTATATTTTACAAAAAGATTAGTCTGTGAAATTTCCACCAGCATTGATCCAGTTTACAATCTTCTGTTTATCGGCAGTCGATAATGGAGGTCGGGGTGATGGAGGCATTACATTCGTGGTGGCATCCACTGCCCTGGCTTTAATACGAAGTCCTTCAGATACAATAGTACAGTTGACAGAAAAATCAAGCCCGTTTTGTGGGTTAGGACTCAGGTGACAACCGCTTACAGCACAAT
>JBKJUT010000136.1:0-8403 GCA_046590515.1 Ferruginibacter sp. | reverse complement strand
AATCCGGGAAGTAGCACCAGCCTGGATATCAGTATCTCTTTCCCATTCAGGTGTAGTACATCCGCAACTGGCCTGTACGTTAGAAATCTTCAGAGGCACCAGGCCTTTATTTTTTACTTCAAAGACATAGGTAACGGGTTTTCCCTGGGGAATCTTGCCAAAATCATGAACTTCCTGTATTAAAAGTGCGTCGTCGGCAGGCTTGGCTTCCGTGGTTGCAGGTGCAGCTTTGGCATGCGCATGTCCTGCGTGTTCATCTGCTACTGCCTGGGCTTTCATTACCAGTGAAAAAGAACCTGCTAATAAAACAAGTATAATTTTTTTCATTTTTTATTAATATTTAGGT
This sequence comes from Ferruginibacter sp., assembly GCA_046590515.1. Classification (GTDB taxonomy): domain Bacteria; phylum Bacteroidota; class Bacteroidia; order Chitinophagales; family Chitinophagaceae; genus Ferruginibacter. The sequence continues at coordinate 8,057 of JBKJUT010000136.1, read as the reverse complement.
TCGTAAAGATACTAAAACGGATTATTGCATTCCAAATTGTTATCTAGTTACCAGATTTTTAACAAAGAGGCGGTAAAATCATATTTTTGTATCAACTTATTGGTCATTATGGATACAAAAAACACTATCGATACCGCTTTGCAGGAAAAACTGAGTTTCGATCTTTTTCGCAACGAGGTATTACATGATTACCGCATTTGCTGTGAGAGCCGGGAAACAAGTTTATTGGGAAGGAAGGAAGTATTGACAGGGAAAGCTAAATTCGGGATTTTTGGTGATGGTAAGGAAGTGGCCCAGGTGGCTATGGCCAAATTTTTCAAGCCAGGTGATTTCAGGGCGGGATATTACCGCGACCAGACTTTTATGTTTGCCAGTGGACTGGCAACGGTGGAACAGTTTTTTGCTCAGTTATATGCAGATCCCAACGTACAACATGAACCTTTCAGCGCCGGCCGCCAGATGAATGCGCATTTTGCCACAAAAATGGTGGATGAGCAGGGCAACTGGCTTAACCTGGCGCAACTCAAAAATGTATCGAGTGATATAGCGCCTACAGCCGGCCAGATGCCGCGGGCCCTGGGACTGGCCTTTGCCTCAAAAATATTCAGGGGGGTTGAGGAATTGAAATCTTTTGATCACCTCAGTCAAAACGGAAATGAAGTTTGTTTCTGTACCATTGGGGATGCTTCTACCAGCGAAGGTCATTTCTGGGAAACAATGAATGCCGCCGGCGTGTTGCAGGTTCCCCTGGCCGTATTTGTATGGGATGATGGGTATGGCATTTCAGTTCCTAAAAAATTCCAGACAACAAAAGCTTCTATTTCAGAAGCCCTGGCAGGACTGCAGAAGAAAGAAGATACCAATGGCATAGATATTTATAAACTGAAAGGCTGGGATTATGCCGGTATGTGTGAAGTAATTGAACATGCCATTGAGAAAACCCGCACCACCCATGTACCGGCAATGTTTCATGTGGAAGAGATAACCCAACCCCAGGGACATTCCACTTCAGGTAGCCACGAACGTTATAAAGAATCAGACCGGCTTAACTGGGAAAAGGAATGGGATTGCATAAAGCAGATGCGTGAATGGATACTGGCCAACGCGCTCGCAGAAGAAAGCGAGTTGAAGGCCATTGAAGACCAGGCCGTTGTTTTTGTAAAAGAAAGTAAACAAAGGGCGTGGCACAACTATATAAGTCCCATCCTTGAGATGGTGAATCACGCCACGGCATTGATTGATGCTGCAATTCCCCTCCACCCGGCAATAGAGGCAGTGGCTTCCTCCCTGAAATCACAGCGGGAACCTATGCGTCGTGATATACTTAAAGCTTTGGCTACAGTTAATGACCTGCTGCATGATGATAATTCCGGCCAGGCAGCGGCTATAGGTAATTATTATAAAGAACTTCACCAGGTGAATGCAAAATTGTATGATGCCCATCTTTATAATGAAGGACCCATGTCGGCGTTGGAAGTGCCTGCTACACCGGTGGCGTATAATGGGGAAACAATGGTCAACGGTTTCGAGGTTTTAAATAAATATTTTGATGAGCTTTTTTCAGCTAACCCCAAAGTTGCGGCTTTTGGAGAAGACCTGGGTTATATCGGGGATGTAAACCAGGGTTTCAGTGGCTTGCAGGAAAAACATGGCAGCACCCGGATTTTCGATACCGGTATACGTGAATTAACTATCATGGGCCAGGGGATCGGGATGGCCTTACGTGGGTTGCGCCCGATAGCAGAAATTCAATACCTGGATTACCTGCTGTATGGCCTGCAACCTTTAAGTGATGATGTGTCGACTACTCATTTCCGTACCGCCGGGCAACAAAGTGTGCCACTTATTGTGAGAACCCGGGGGCACCGCCTGGAAGGCATATGGCATAGTGGTTCACCCATGGGTATGATTATTAATTCTCTTCGGGGTATGTATGTATGTGTGCCTCGCAATATGACCCAGGCCGTAGGTATGTATAATACTTTATTACGGTCAAATGACCCGGGAATTATTATCGAATGCCTGAATGGATACAGGCTGAAGGAAATGCTTCCTTCAAACCTGTTAGACTACACGGTACAGTTAGGTATGCCGGAAGTAATAAGGGAAGGTGATGACATTACCCTGGTAAGTTACGGTTCAACTTTACGTATTGTGCAGGAAGCCGCAGAAACACTGGAAAAGGCCGGTATTGGCTGTGAGATTATAGACGTACAGACCCTGTTACCATTTGATCTGACACATTCCATTAAAAATTCACTGGCGAAAACCAGCCGGATAGTGTTTATAGATGAGGATGTGCCAGGTGGTGCAGCAGCTTATATGTTTAATAAAGTTATGGAGGAGCAACAGGGATACCGGTTGCTTGATGTGGCTCCACGTACCATTACGGCAAAGGCTCACCGCCCGGGCTATGGCAGCGATGGGGATTATTTTGCTAAACCAAATACAGAAGATATAGTGGCGGTGGTGCGTGATATGATGAGTGAATAATTACTTTTAATCTCCAGGTATGAAGGCTATTCTTTTGACCGTACTTGTAATTTTTCCTGCGCTTTTATTCTCCCAGGACCTCACTGGCACCTGGGAAGGAAAGGGTGGGGGAACTACATATATACGAATGGTGATCAGGCAAAAGGGCCAGGTGCTTACCGGGTACACCTATGATGAAGGACAGGGTTATTGCAAAGCTACATTTGAAGGCAGGTACGACCCGGTTCGCAAAAGACTGACAGGACGCGGCGTAAAAATGCTGGAGCACACGTCCAACCATGTACTGGTAGATTATGACCTGGATTATACCAGGGTGGGAAATACGGAGTACCTGAAAGAAAAAAGCCAGGTAGGAGGCTTTTTGGAAATGCTCCTTGGTTCTGCTGTGTCACCATTGCGACTTATAAAAATAACTTCAAGGGTGGATAGTCCAATGGCCAGGAAAGTTATAAGCCCCAAGCCACCAAAAATCAGTGAAAAGAAGAAAGAGAATCTGCCTGCCACTCCTCCATCTACCCCGGCAAACCCGGTTATTCCTAAACCGGCAGAACAAGTAAAATTACCTGTAGATACAATTGTGCCGGTAAGTAAACCTCCTGTTATTACAAAAAGGCCTGCCTTGCTCGACTTAAAAATACAGCGTGCCTCTAAGCTGGTGAGAACAATTACAACCAGCGCAGATACTGTTCACATAGCTGTATATGATAACGGGGAAGTAGATGGAGATACGGTTACGGTTTTCGTGGATAATGTAGTTATGCTTGACCGTTATAGAATTTCAGACAAACCCAAATTTATTGACGTGCCGGTTAAAGCAGGCCAGACTATAATTATAGACCTGTTTGCCAATAACCTCGGCAGTATACCGCCTAATACTGCATTGCTTATTTTTACTGCAGGCAAAAAAAGATACGAGTTACATGCATCTTACGACCTTGAAACCAATGCGCGGATTTTAATAAAGGGGGAAAAGTAATGGTGTAATTTTTGCATTTCCCAAATAAATTAACGGCATGAAACGAATAACGCCTGGAGGCATCTGGAAAGTAATCCGCGATACTTTTTCAGGATTTATTGATGACAAGGTATTAAAGCTCAGTGCGTCGCTGGCTTATTACACTGTTTTTTCACTTGGACCTTTGCTTATTGTTATATTATTTATCAGTGGCCAGTTGTTCGGCCGGGAAGCAATAGAAGGTTCAATTTATGGGCAGATAGCAGGTTTTATCGGGTCTGAGTCGGCTATGCAGTTGCAGGAGATTGTAAAAAATGCTTCAATTTCAGGTAAGAGTCATTTCGCTGCCGCAGCAGGCATTGTTATGTTGGTGATAGGTGCGACTACTGTATTTGCCGAGATCCAGGATTCTATCAACACCATCTGGGGTCTACGCTCTAAGCCGGGAAAAAGCTGGTTGCAATTCCTTCAGACCAGGCTGGTATCCTTTGGCGTTATTGTGAGCCTGGGCTTCCTGCTGCTCGTATCTCTTGGAGTTACAGCCATAATTGAACTAATTATAAAAAAACTGCAGGCACGCTTCCCTGATATAACGGTGTATGTGGTGTATGGAATAAATCTGCTGTTGACATTTATAGTTACTACAGCGTTGTTTACGGTTGTATTCAAAGTTTTACCGGATGCAAAGATCAGGTTGCGGGATGTGATTACCGGGGCTGTAGTGACCACCCTTCTTTTTATGGCGGGTAAGTTTGGCATTTCCTTTTACATTACTACATCCGATATTGGTACCACGTATGGCGCAGCAGGTTCACTTGTAATATTGTTAGTGTGGATTTATTATTCTGCAGTGATACTTTATTTCGGGGCAGAATTTACGAAAGCCTATGCCGTGAAATATGGAGCCCCGATTCATCCCAATAAATACGCAGTTACAACCCGGGTAGTGAATGTGGAAAAAACAAATGAATCTGTACAGCAGACTGCTGAAAAAAATGAAGAACAAAAGAAGAAGGAAGAAGTAAATAAGGATTGATTATTTAAGGTTGTGATACACTTTCTGCACATCCTCATCCTGTTCCAGATGATCAATCATTTTGAGCACTTCGTTAGCCTGGTCTTCATTTAATTCTACAGTGGTGCCGGGTATACGGGTGAGTTCCGCACTGATGACCTCCATTTTCTTTTCCTCCAGGGCTTTGTTCATATTTCCGAATTCATTAAATGCTGCCCGTATCACAATGTGGCCATCCGCGTCTTCTCCAATTTCTTCCAGGCCATAATCTATGAGTTCCAGTTCAAGGTCTTCGATGTTGAGGTTATTGTTCTTGATCTTGAATTCGCAAAGTCTGGTAAAAGTAAAAGCTACACTTCCCGAGGTGCCCAGTGACCCATGTCCCTTCGTGAAATGCATACGTACATTAGCCACGGTACGTGTGGAATTATCAGTGGCTGTTTCTACCAGTACTGCCACACCATGTGGTGCATATCCTTCGTAAGTTATCTCTTCGTAATTACTGGTATCCTTGCCCATGGCCCTTTTAATGGCTGCTTCCACTCTGTCTTTAGGCATTCCTACCGCTTTCGCGTTCAGGTAACAACGTCGGAGTGCCGGGTTATTATTAGGGTCAGGTCCGGATGTTTTTACTGCAATGGCGATCTCCTTTCCGATGCGGGTAAAGTTTTTAGCCATTTTATCCCACCGCGCAAACATTGAACTCTTACGAACTTCAAAAATCCTTCCCATTCTTATTTTTTTTAATTATTCCAGGCAGCTCTATCGCTTTTAAAAAAGGGTGGGCTCCTGTAAATGTATCAGTGGCAAAAGTAAGGTTTGCAGTATAGTTCTGCAAATTGTTTGCGATAGTTTAGTTTTGCTGAATGCCGCAGTTATATCCTTATAATCGATTATATGATTTCACCAAAGCCATATTCCAGGCAAGTGGTTTTGCGGTAAAATCCGCTGAAGAGGCTGCCACCACACTTTTGTCGGCAGACCTGCGGGGTGTGGACAGTCACGGTATCGCGAGACTGGCGGGATATGTAAGATTATGTGAGAATGGCAGGATAAAACCGGATACAGTTCCGGAAGTGACTTATGAAACCCCGAGTACAGCAGTAGTGGATGGACAAGCGGGGCTCGGTTTGCTGGTGGCACATTTCGCAATGAAGGTGGCTATTGATAAAGCAGCCAATGCCGGGTCAGGTTGGGTAAGCGTACAAAACAGTTCCCACTTCGGTATTGCGGGGGTTCATGCTATGCATGCATTGAAACATGATATGATCGGTATCGCCATGACAAATGCTTCGCCCCTGGTGGCTCCCACTTTTTCCACAGACAGGATGTTAGGTACAAACCCTATTGCGGTAGCCATTCCGGCGGGCCAGGAAGCACCTTTCGTGGCCGATTTTGCCACCACCACAGCCTCAAATGGGAAACTGGAAATATTGCAGAGAAAGCAGGAAGATACTCCTCACGGTTGGGTACAAACGAAGGAAGGGGAGGCTTCTACCAATGCAAATGCTTTAAAAGAAGGGGGCGCCTTATTACCCCTGGGTGGCGACAGGCAACATGGGAGTCATAAAGGATATATGCTTGGCAGCATCGTAGATATTTTCAGCGGGGTATTAAGCGGCGCCAACTATGGTCCGTTTGTACCTCCATTCCCTGCTTATATGCCGATGCCTGCGTTTATGCCCGGCAAAGGGATAGGTCATTTTTTCGGGGCTATGAGGATTGACGGATTCAGGCCTGCCGCTGAATTTAAGAGGGATATGGACAACTGGATCACCCAGTTTAAACATGCCAAAACTATACCCGGCCAAAGCAGGGTGATTATTCCGGGGGAACCGGAAGCGACTATGGAAAAGGAAAGGATGGCTGGCGGTATTCCTTTACCGGGAAGCGTAGTGGCAGAAATAAGAGAATTAGGCGGACGTTGGAATATTGTTTTATAACCAGTAAGAAATACAGACTATAAAATTCAGAATATGAAGGTGATGAAATTTGGAGGCACAAGTGTGGGCCAACCCGGGCGAATGAAAGAAGTAGCCAGGCTGGTCACTGCCGGTAGCGAGAGTAAGATAGTAGTACTTTCAGCCTTAAGTGGCACTACTAATGCCTTGGTTGAAATAAGTAATTTACTAGCCACGAACGAGCGCCATACCGCCTTGGATAAGATCGCAGTTTTAAAAGCCCATTATCTCCACTTCCTGGAATCTATGGTCACAAACCCAGCATTACTAACGAAGGGAAAGGCTTTACTTGATGAACATTTTGAATTTCTCATAATAATATTGAAGATATCATTCAGCGAGGCATTGAACCGCGATATACTTGCACAGGGAGAATTATTAAGTACTAAACTATTTTCTCTTTTGCTTGAAGAAATGGAGGTGCCCCACGTTTTATTACCCGCACTTGATTTTATGACGCTGGATAGTAAGGATGAACCCCAGGTCGGCACTATTAAAGTCAAACTTGCCCAGCAACTTCAGCGCTATAAAGACGTGAATTTATTCATAACCCAGGGATACATTACCCGCAATGCAAAAGGAGAGGTTGACAATCTTAAAAGGGGTGGCAGCGATTACAGTGCCTCCCTGATAGCCGCGGCTGTTAATGCCACTGTGTGCGAAATCTGGACAGACATAGACGGGATGCACAATAATGATCCCAGGGTGGTTGATACCACCAGGCCGATAGAGCAGATGAGCTTTGATGAGGCGGCTGAACTGGCCTATTTTGGTGCAAAGATTCTGCATCCTGCCAGTATATGGCCCGCCCAGTTTTTCAATGTGCCGGTACGCCTGCTGAATACGATGGAGCCAGGCGCAAAGGGCACCCTCATTTCCCAGGAGCCGGGCGGAAGTGGAGTAAAGGCAGTGGCAGCCAAAGATAATATTACGGCCATCCGTATTAAAAGCAGCCGAATGCTGCTGGCTTATGGTTTCCTCAGGCAGGTTTTTGAAGTATTTGAAAAATATAAGACTTCCATTGACATGATCACTACCTCGGAGGTAGCAGTATCGGTTACTATAGATTCTGACATATTTCTTAAAGAAATTACCCGGGAACTGGAAGCTTTTGGCACAGTGGAGATAGATACCAATCAAAGCATAGTTTCTATAGTAGGTTACGAGATATCTGAAACCCGCCAATTGATGCCTAAATTATTCGGTTCTCTCCAGGAGATTCCAATCAGGATGGTAAGTTATGGTGGTAGCCGGCACAATGTAAGCCTGCTTATTCCCCGAAGCCATAAAGAGACAGCTTTACAATTACTGAACAAGGGTCTTTTCGATTTATAAATCATGCCTGCCGGGATTCGTAACCAGAAACTGAAAAAAATAAAAGTTTTTTTTCACCCCGTATAAATACGTAGACTCTTTCCCATAAAGGGTTTGCTGAAAATCACTAACGGTATAGTATAATTGTGGTGTATTACCCGTTACAATATAACTCTACCAGTCCCGTTAATAGATTGGTTTTTCATAGGATATTGGATTAATACGGGCTGCGATTTCTATCGCGGCCCCTTTTTTTTGCCTAAAACAAAAAAAGCCCCCGTCAAAGGAGGCTTCGTTTATACAAATTTTATAATTAAAG
>JBKJUT010000024.1:0-4809 GCA_046590515.1 Ferruginibacter sp. | reverse complement strand
ATATTTCCCCATGTAACTGGCCGGTTATTGCAATTGAGGCAATTGGGAGAGTTTGCTGATAGTTTAAACTCCTCAACCATAACTCTTACTTCTGTCATAGGAGCTGAGAAATTAAGTAAATAATTAAAAGTCCCCGTAGAATAAGCATAAGGGTTGGGAATATTTGTAACGGCAGAAATTGAACTGCTTTCTAAATCAATATCTATTTGATTGGTACAACATCTTGCAGGTTCACATATAATTGTAATCGGAATAGTATAACTATCGCATTCGGATGTGCCACATTTGGCTTTAATAACAAGGTTGTATTTACCGCAATCTAATTTACTGTTTAATGTAGCTAAATCTACAGGCAGTGTTGTACCGCTTGCAACCGTGCCTCCTGATGAATTAGTAAGTAGCCAGGAATATGCAGCTGGGCAATCTCCATTACACTGGTAGCTGGCGTTAATCAACCCTGATACATTACCTTTTACAAACTGGATAGGATAACTATATGGCAACTGGGCAGTGCCGGAACCTATTACTCCACCACTCCCTGGATTAACAGCACCTTTTGCCATTCCCCAATCGGTATTATATTTTATTGGTACACCTTTGATAGGCTGGCCGTTTAAAGTGGGAGTAGTAAGCCACTTCCCGCAGGAACAAGGGTTGCATTCCATTGGTTTTTTATAAACCTCCACATCTCCCAGATCGTTTTTGTCATAATATCCCAAGTCGTCATCTGCGTCTATCCAAACAGAGGTGCTTAGGTTTCCACCACTGGATTTCATTCCCTGGATTCCATAAACATGCGTGCCGCCACTCACGTAAATATAATCTGAGCTAAACCATACTGTGGTATCACATGCAAATGAAAGGCTGTCTTTTAATAAAATATTATTCGAATAACTCACTCCACCTGTGCAGTTTTTATTTAGATATCCACCTGATGGAAAGAGGTTGCCTGAAGCGGTCCAGGTAGTACTTAAAGGAACAGCTTCAGAGAACTCATACACACCTGAATTATGAGGGGCCATTTGTGCAAAAGAAGCTCCCCATGACTGTTGCCCAACCAGCATTTTTTTCCCGTTGTTTGTAAATGCAATATCACTAATAACAGGAAAAACCTGTGTAGCAGAGGAATTGGGACAAACAACTGATCCATATCCACCCCAGAAAATTGGTGAAAAATTTATATTAGGAATATTTTCCTTGGTTTCAGTTCCTGTGAAATCACCATTGACAGGATTTAATGCAATTGAAAAAATTTCGTTATTCCCATAAGCTCCTGATACACCGGAACTGTAAGTTGAAATCCTGGAAAAGTATAACCTGAAAGTGCCGGAGATTTTTCTAATGGCTAAACCATATACCATATTAGACTGGCCATTGGGTATGGATGAAGCTCCTGGAAATATTGGTGTATAATTACTTGCAGCAGTCCACATTGATGCCGTTGATGATAAACCCGTTAATCTTTGAATTTTGCCTGTTGCCCAATCTGCTACATAAATATTTTCTGTTGTTCCGATTTTAGCAAATTTTAAATTACCAAGTGATTTAGCTGAATTGCCAAAATCATATACTAATGTATTAGCCCCGGTAACACCATTAAGCCTCCAGACCTTTCGTGGATAAGAAGCACTGCCATTATATATCTGGGTGGAGGAAACATAAATATTAGGATTTGTATTTTCATCCAATGTGATTCCAAATACAGTTCCTAAAACACTCTCCGTCCAGTTAGCGGCATACGAATTATCCCTTTTAGTTCCTGACGGAAACATCGTTGTAGCGTTCCAGTTACTCGTCCCCCACGGAGCAGTAGTAGTATTGCAGGATTTTACACTCCTCACCACAATTCCCGGGCTGGTGCATTGTCCCGCAGCGGGGTGTTTTGTTGGGCTATGAGTAATTACGGCATCTCCAAAATTCAATGGCAACTGTGCCTTTATCTTCACTGTCGTAATAAAAAACGAGGCGAAAGCAAGAATAAAATTTATTATTATCTTTTTCATTATATAATATTTTATTGAGTTAGTTTTTATTTATGCTTCCTGGTAACTGTATAACATTTTATATAACTACAGGTTTGGCAGTCGGCAGTTGTAAAACTGTATCTTATGCAGAATTTTATTTCATCATCACAACAACTCAATGGGCTGAATGGCGGGGCTGATATATTTATATTTACAGGTTGCCCGGCCATCTGAATAGTTGCGCCGGTTGGCCCGAACCAGTTAATGGTATGGTGTGTGGTAACGGTAGCATATAGCGGAAAAACACCATTGCCCCAGGGTCCAAATGTTCCATTTTTAATATTCCCGAAACTCTCGTCATTTTTATTACAACCAAAACATTCCTCAGTTCCATTATGAGCAAAACTGATAAGCTCCGCTTTAAAGGATTTGATATTAATATTAGGCGCGATAATAGTAGAAGTGAGACTTATACCGAAAGGTGCAGCAGTGCTATAAGTAGGAGCAGTTTCCTGCATAAACTGCCAGTCTTTATATTGATCGCAAAAATTACACGGACAAGGAGGCAGAGTTACTGTAGTGTCAGGAGTTGCCGAACCAGAGGAATTTGCAGATGTTCCTGTACCCGTGGCACACACTCCGAATGCCTTAAATAGTGCAGTAGTTGCAGTCGGCGAAGATGGCGCATATGTGAAGCATACGATAACACCTCCCACTTTCGGAATGGTATTCGGATAAACGCCAATATAAGAAATGCTTCCGTTGGGGCTTTTAATTAAATCACTAAGGGAGGTAGAAGTACAGCCGGTAAGTGTGCCATTTACGCAATTAAATGTAAGTGGATCATTAAAATACATCGTAGTTCCTGGAACAGTGGAAATATCCTGTAGATTAGCACAAAAAGTGTAAATAGTGTTTCCGTTTGGTCCTTTTTCGCAGGTACTGCTTACAATTTTAAAGTCCATCTGGCAACCCGCCGCCATTATTTTATTATTTTCTCCCCCTATACTAAAGGTCGTCGCCTCACTAACTCCCAGTATTTTTCCTTTCCTGTCCACAGCTTCTATGCTCCATATAAAATCACACAAATATGGCGGCTTGCATGGGCCAATATATAAATTATTTATTGTCACCTGTGTGATGTCTTTAATATCCTTGTCTATAACCGGCTGGTTACTTTTAATCGCCTGCATACCTGTCTGGCCTTGCATTAATTGCCACACTTTCAGCTTATACACAATTGGTTCCTGGGGCCGGGGAAGTATAGGTGTCCACCGGAATGTGATAGGAGTTTTAATCTCCTTATCGCCGAATATTTTTTTATCAACAGGGCTTACATTTACCGGAGGAGAATAATTTTCGATTTTGTTACCTTGTATGGTAAAGGTTTTACACACTTCATTACTCAAGGCTTTGGCTGGCGTTTGGTACGAGAAAAACTGTACGCAAAGCTCGTAAGTACCTGGGGGTAAAGTGTTACTATTTCCCAGTAAACTGGCTGCATTACTCCCGCTCCAGGATTTAACTGTGGCATTAAAACCGGCGGAGGGCGCATTATCCTGAGTGAAAGAGCCGTACTTTTTACTGCCGCCCTGTTTTATAGTTACCAGTATCTTGGATTCCTGCACATCTCCCGGTACCTGGCCATTACGCATCTGCGCCTGGGCAGTTATCATTACCGGTGGCATAACCGTCGCCCAGTCAGCAATGTTGGCAGGGGGATTAGCAGGCATTGAAATATTAATGCTGGAAATTGGATTTTGGGCCGATACTATTAAAGCAGATTGAAGCATTAGACATAGCAGTAGCTTTTTCATAATTAATAATTTTATGCTTGTAAAGTGTGAATTTTAATGGATGGGTGTGGCTGATTGGAATGCCATGTAATTTTTAGTGTAACCACTTCAGCTATCATTGGTAATAATATTTTCCCGGCCCGCCCAGGTTTTGTGTCATTTAGTAAATCAGAATTCCGTTTGCCCCATACCGAAAGTTCAGGTAAGAAACATAAACTTTTTTATATAAAAGAATTTCTTTTTATAGTCTTACCTGATCCTTAGGGCTTTGTAACGAAATTATTAAAGATATTATTGTATAGAAGTGACGCAGATCTATGTTGACGCGGCAAATGAAAGGGAAATAAAATTAAAACGCTTACTGCAATGAGTTAACTTATTGTGTTTATAAATGGTTTCCATTCTCCATTTTTATATTCCCCCGCTTGTAAGTACATTCGGGCACGCAGTGTAATATCTATTCAAATAAAATGATCTCAACCTTACATTATATTACCCTATTAAGTTTCCTGTTTATAGGTTGCCGTGAAACTGGTCCCCGCCCACTGGGTGTCGACCGTGCCCAGGTAGATTTTTCACGCGCCATCAGTTACAATCATAAATTGATGGGCCGGGCTGCCGCATTGGTGGATGAACAGGATACCACATCCATTCCTAAAAGTTGTGGCATGTGGTATGTACAACCTGCAGACAGTGTATGGTGTTTTACCGGCTATGATGCGCCTAATGCCCCTGACCAACCCAACCAACCCTGGCCTGCCTCTGTTACTTTCGACCTGCGCGCCCGGTATGTATTTAAAAAAGTCTGCCTGTTTATAGACACCTACCGCGGCGATGGTGATCTTAATGATCCCGATAACGAATTAATATTAACAACTGGTACCCCATACCGTTGGCAGGATACCCTGGTGCACTTTTCTACCTCCGGGAATGAAAAATTCGGGCGTTGGAAGATGGTAACTATTTCTCTTTCTGATACTAACCGGTTCCTCCACCTTGAAGTGGGTCGTCATTTCGGCATTATTCGGGAAATGGTGGTCTATGGCGAC
>JBKJUT010000023.1:0-6920 GCA_046590515.1 Ferruginibacter sp. | reverse complement strand
CGGCAGGATTATATCCGCCAGGTTTCCGAGATCCTGAAGATTGAAGAATCAGGTTTGAATGCACTGGTAAATAAATATGTGAGAGAAGGAATCAGCAAGCAGGAGCAACGTTCCAACCGGCAGGAGATAAAGACTGAACATGCAGCCCCAACTGCTGTTGAAGCAGATTCGGAAACCCTGGCCCTTTTCAACCGTGATGAGCTTCAGGAGCAGGCTTTGGTAAGGAGTCTGTTGGATTTTGGAATGAAACAATGGGATGAAAATCAAAAGGTGGCAGATTTTATTCTCGCAGAGTTATCTGAAGGGGATTTAGAAACCATGATCGATAACAAAGATTTACTTACCATTGTGCACATGTTTAAGCAATGGTATGAGGAAGGACTTCAGCCCACTGCCAAAAACTTTCTTTACCATGAAGATGTTTCAATAAATCAACTGGTAATAAAAATTATGGAAGTAAATGTGGAGATCAGTCCGAACTGGAAGGATCATTTTGAAGGACATATAAACAGCCGGGAAGATCTTTACCGTGAAGAAGTTTTGTCTACACTTAATTATTTAAAACTCCGGAAGATTAAGCGTATGATAGAAATAAATCAGAAAGAAATGGAAAAAGCGTCTACTCCTGATGAGCAGATGATATACTTGTTGACACACCAGCATCTTAAGCAGGTAGAAATTGATCTTACCAGGGAAGCCGGTACGGTTATATTCAAATAATCAGGCTGGCTCCAACCTTTGTACTGATTTTTTGCGTGTGCTTAATGAATCCGGTTTTGCAAAAGAAATAGCTGTCCATACATTATCCAGGCAAATTTGATCCACTCCTTCATAGCCCAGGCAGGTTAAAACATCCCAATTATAATCACGACTCAGTTCGCTGTATATCTTAGAGGTAGGAGTTGGATAAGCCACCCAAAGTTTTGCCTCTGTATGCATAGCTGGAATGACGTCCGCAATAATTGCGGTCAGTTGTTTAATGTTTACAGCAAATAATAGAGCAAAATCTATACGGCGGCTTCGTAACAGGGGCGTAACACTTTTGGCATAGTTGATTTTGGAAAAACCCTTTTCAATAGATGAGGGTAGGCCCTGGATAAGAAAGTTTTTTTCGTCCTGTACCCGTAATTTTTCTAATACCGTCAATAACGCCATAGCAATATTTTTAACAAATGAAGGAAGTAAGGGGGGCCCAGGGCAATCCTGGCAGAGGGCAAAATTACAAAAAGTTTAATAAGCAGCCTATAATTGCAAAAAAAAACTCCACAAAGTGGAGTTTTAGAAGACCTATACATTTATTTACGGGGTTTGTAATACTTTAAGGCTTCCGGCATATACTCCTGAATCTTGGCTATACGGTTTTCATCACCGGGATGCGAGGAAAGGAATTCAGGTGGCTTATTGCCGTTGCTGGCTGCCATCATTCTCTGCCAGAATGGTACCGCTTCACGTGGATTATAACCAGCCATAGCCGCGAATATCAAACCGAAATGATCCGCTTCATATTCCTGCTTACGGGAATTGGGAAGCAACACACCTACCTGGGCTGAGGGCGCAAAAATATTATTGAATAAAGAATTGGCTTGTGCATTATTAGATGTAAATATGTTTCCGGCTACTTCTAAACCCTGGGCAAGGGCAGCCTGGCTCATTCTTTCATTACCATGATGCGCCACGGCGTGCAATATCTCATGGCCCATTACTACAGAAAGTGCAGCTTCATTTTGAGTAATTGGAAGTAATCCGGAATACACCACTACTTTACCACCTGGCATTGCCCAGGCATTAACCTCAGGATTATCCACGAGGTTAAATTCCCATTTATAACCATTTAATTCAGCAGAAAGGCCCTTGCTTTTATAATAAGTTGTAATGGCTGTAGCTACACGTGAGCCTACCCTCCGTACCATTTCTGCGTCCCGGCTAGAATTGGGACTAACAACCTTATTCTGACTTAGAAAACTCTGGTATTGATTTACAGCTTCTGCCTGCAAGGCTGATTCAGGGAATAATGATAATTGCTTCCTGCCGGTTACACCATTGGTGCTGCAGGCAACGAAGGCAGGCAGTATAAATAATATAGCAAGTTTTTTCATTTGTTTAAGTTTAAGTATCCTTAAACAATTGACGTACCAGAATTAGAGTAGAAAACGTGAATGTACCGCACAATGGATATATACTGGAATATTAATGCATATCGCGCCTGCGTGATTTCCTGCGATCGCGGTATTTAAAAATGGGAATACGGCTTTCCACACCCCTGAGTATGCGGCCAATGTTTTTTTGATGAGTTAGTACCACCATAAAAGCTACCAGCAGGGCAAACACGCGGTAAAAAACTTCATGTTCATTCCATATCCACAATACACTCACAGGTAACATTAACGCCCCGAGGATGGAACTTAAAGATACATAGCGTGTAAGGTAAAGTACTAAAATAAAAACACCCACACAACTCACTGCCACAACAGGCTGCACGGTTATTATCATTCCAAATAAAGTAGCTACACCTTTACCTCCTTTGAAGCCGGCAAATACAGGAAACACATGGCCTAGTACCGCTGCCAGTCCAAGCCCTATCATAAAATTGATACGTTCCAGTTCATGATTAAAATAGTAAGGAAGGAAAGTAAATAAAGATACAGCAGCAACACCTTTAAGTATATCAATGACCATTACAAAAGTGCCGTACCGGGAACCCAGGACCCTGTAGGTATTGGTAGCTCCCATGTTGCCACTGCCATACTCCCTGATATCAATGCCGAAAAATTTTCTGCTGATTAAAAGTGCGGTAGGAATTGAGCCAATCAGATATGCGATTATGATTAATACCAGTTCTTTCATTCGTTCTTTGGAATATTGTATTGGCTAACGAAAATACGAAATTTGACTCAAGCAAAAACGCTTTAGGTTTTCTTTTATTATATCTTTTGCAACTTTATCAATAGCCATCCTTCTCTCGTTTGACTGTCTAATAATTCAACAGGGTATTCGGCTAATTTTCCCATTAGGAATTCTCTATCCGTATGTAACATTCCACTCAAAAGTAATATGGCATCTTTATTACATGCATTAACGATTGTTTCAAGATTATCTACAATTACATTTAAATTAATATTAGCCAATATAATATCCCCGGATACAGGTGACTGGAAATGGTCGTTTAGTAACAGGCTAATATTATGGCAATCATTCAACACAGCATTCTCTTCAGCATTAATAATGCTCCATTCATCATTATCGATGGCAACGATACGGGATGCGCCCATTTTTTCTGCCAGGATAGCCAATACTCCTGTCCCAGTGCCGAAATCAATTACCGATTTACCTATCATTTCGATTGCTCCCATTGCCGACATCATACTGTAAGTGGTAGGATGATGTCCTGTGCCGAAACTCATTTTAGGTGTAATTATGATTTCGTACCGGGCAGAAAACTCCGGAGGATGGAAACCGGCGCGCAGGTGCACAAATGGTTCCGATGTACCGGTCATATTTACTGTAACCGGATGAAAATCTCTTTCCCAGTTGGCATTCCAATTCTCTTTTTGTATAATAGTACGGGTAAACGGAATTAAACAACCAATATAAGATTCTAATTCCTTTTCTTTAATTGGGATGGAAGTAAAGGCTAATAAACAGTTTTCCTGTTCCTCAAAAGCATCAAATCCCTGGTGCATCAACAATGCAATAATTATTTCTCCTTGTTCTTTTGATAGATTATCAAATGTATATTGGTAGTATTCCATAAAAAAAAAGCTGCAGAATATTTTTCTGCAGCAAGGTTATGTTTTGAATAAACTATTTATTGCCTGTTTTCAGCCTGTGGCTTAGCCGGTGCTTCTGGTTTTGGCATCAACACTTTGCGGCTCAATTTAAATTTGCCGGTACGTGGATCTACCTCTAACAATTTTACTTTTACCTTATCACCTTCTTTAAATATCCCATCCATCGTCTCCAGGCGCTTCCAGCTTATTTCGCTTATATGTAACAGGCCTTCCTTCTTAGGTAAAAATTCAACAAATGCTCCGAACTCTTTGATACTCTTAACAGTACCCTCATAAGTATCGCCCACAACAGGCACGGCTACCAGGCCATTGATCCAGGCCACTGCCTTATCCAGACCAGATTTCTCTTTAGAGAAAACACTCACTTCGCCATGATTATCTACTTCTTCAATATTAATGGTTGCACCGGTTTCACGTTGAATTTCCTGGATCACTTTACCTCCGGGTCCGATAACGGCACCAATATATTCTTTGTCGATAATCAGTTTCACCATACGAGGCGCGTGGGGTTTTACTTCTGCCCTTGGGGCTTCTGTACTCTTATACATCGCATCCAGGATGTGAAGTCGACCTTTACGGGCCTGCTCCAATGCACTACGCATTATATCCATGCTCAAACCATCCACTTTAATATCCATCTGAACCCCTGTTATACCTTCCCTGGTTCCGGTTACTTTAAAATCCATGTCACCCAGGTGATCTTCATCACCAAGAATATCAGTTAAAACAGCATAATTATCATCTTTCTTAATCAATCCCATCGCTACCCCACTAACATGCTTCTTTAATGGCACTCCCGCATCCATAAGTGCAAGTGATCCTGCACAAACTGTAGCCATAGATGAAGAACCATTTGATTCAAGGATATCACTCACTACTCTTACAGTATAAGGGTAATCAGAACCAGGCATCATTTTTTTAAGAGAGCGCATTGCCAGGTTACCATGGCCTACTTCTCTCCTGCCCACACCACGCATCATTTTAACTTCACCGGTCGAAAACGGCGGGAAGTTATAATGCAGAATAAACTTTGTATAATCTGATTTAAACGCACTTTCTACCAATAATTCATCTAAAGGAGTACCTAAGGTAACAGTTGTAAGTGACTGGGTTTCACCTCTAGTAAACAATGCAGATCCGTGAGGGGTAGGCAGAATATCTGTTTCCATATCCAACTGCCGGATGTCTTCTGTTCCCCTGCCGTCTAATCTTCTGCGATCGTTCAGGATCATATCCCGCACCACATCATATTGAAGTTCACCTGTGTAATGACCGATCAGTTTCTTATCTGCATCAGGCAATTCTTCTCCCAGGTGAGTTTTTACATCTTCGTGTAATGCTTTAAAAGCTTCACTTCTTTCATGCTTGCCTGTACCGGCAGCAGCGATCTGGTGCATTTTATCTTTGCCAAAAGCGTAAATCTTATCTTTCAATTCCTCGTTGCGGTAAGGTTTAGTGTATTCACGCTTACCTTTTACACCAACCAGGTCTCTCAGGTCTTCCTGTGCTTTTACCTGTATTTTGATGGCTTCATGTGCCAGTTCAATTGCTTTAATAAGATCTTCTTCCTGGGCTTCATTACTTTCACCTTCTACCATCATAATATTCTTATCGGTAGCGGCAATTAGAAATTCCATATCTGATTTTGCCAGTTCTGAACGGGTCGGATTTGTAATCATCTGGCCATTCACACGTGCTACACGTACTTCAGAAATAATTTCCTGGATAGGAATATCTGAAACAGCCAACGCTGCAGAAGCTGCCAGGCATGCCAGTGAGTCTGGCATTACTTCATCATCAGATGAAATCAGGGAGACCAACACCTGTACATCACATAGATAATCTTCAGGAAATAACGGGCGCAATGCACGATCGATCAAACGGGAAGTAAGTATCTCGTAATCATTCAAACGGGCTTCGCGCTTGAAAAAAGAACCTGGTACACGGCCGGCAGAAGCAAATTTTTCCTGGTAATCCACTGATAATGGGAAAAATGACTGACCTTCTCTTGGTTCTTTGTTGGCCACTACGGTAGCCAGTATAATACAATTACCCTGGCGAACAGTTACGGAGCCATCTGCCTGGCGGGCCAGTTTTCCTGTCTCGATGGTAACCATCCGGCCGCCACCAATATCAAACTGTATATTTTTTGCTTGTAATGACATACTTTGTTTTTTTCTGGCAGGAATACCTGCCGCAATGAAAGAAGGTATATAAAAAGAATAATTCCCAACGGTAAACTGACTGTTGGGAATAATTAATATTACATACTATAAATTTTATTTACGGAGACCTAATTTTTCGATCAAACCCCTGTAACCCGAAAGATCATGTTTGCTCAGGTAAGTCAATAAGCGCTTACGTTGGCCAACCATCATCATAAGGCCTCTCTGGGAAGAGAAATCCTTTTTATTCACTTTTAAATGATTCGAGATATGGTTGATACGCTCTGTAAGTAAAGCGATCTGGCCTTCAATTGACCCTGTGTTGGAGGCTTTGCCACCAAAATTGGCGAAAATGTTAGATTTTTTCTCTAATGTTAAATACGGCATTTCTTTGTCTTTTTTAAAACGGTTGTTTTAATTTCTATTTAATTGGGTGCAAAAGTAACGTATATTTCTTGTAATTCCGTAAGTAATAGCAATTAATTATGCAATTTTCTTATTTTATAAAACCACCAAATGGATGTTTTGTTGTAAACCCTGGTACTGCAGGTTCAGCACATAATTTCCAGGGGCAAGCTGGTCAGTACCCGGCAGGTTTACCCTCGTATTTACAGGCAGCGGATTGATTTTACCCCAGGTCACTTTTTTCCGTTCTACGTCCAGCAAAGCATAACTCACAGGTACTTCAAATAAAACCGCTACCTGCAGGTTATAGCCGATAGTATACCTGGAAGAAAGCCGGACAATCGGTATTTCACGGTTTACTGTTTCGAAAACGGGGTTGCTGAAGGTTTGTCCGCCGGAAGAATCTTTTAATACCAAACGATAATAAATGGGAACATTAAAATTTTCTACCGGTGTTTTAAATGCGTAAATAATACCTTTCCCATCCCCCCTGGCAGCCACGAAATCAATGGTGGTATACATTTTTCCATCTGAACTTTTTTGTACCTCAAAACCTTTCAGA
>JBKJUT010000150.1:0-5520 GCA_046590515.1 Ferruginibacter sp. | reverse complement strand
TCTTTCATTTCACAAAACAATTCATGGGCATCGTATATCCTGGGAATTTTTTTAATCCTGGAAATCAAATAGCAGGCTGCAATTGTGTCCAGGTCTATCGCACAAATGCCATCCATTTTTTTAAATAACAGGTAAAAGAATACACGCAGGTTATATTCAAGGTAAAAAAGTTTGCCTTTTTCAAAAATGCATTTGATTCTCTTTTGTTTAAACTGTTGGGCACTTAATGGTAATGATTTTTTTTGCTGCCTCCCTGTTAATACTGTTTCATAGCCGCCGTTAGCCAGCGAAGTGCAGATACGGATCATACGCTGGTCGTAGGTAAGATCATTTGTAACAGTAAAATAAATCCGGGGCAAATAAAAAGTTTAGGCTGTTAAAAGAGATTATTTATTGCCTGGACGGGCATACATTTTTTCAATTATTTCTACAGTTTTCAATCCATCCAGTGCATTGGCAATTTCATGTGATGGATCTTTTAAGGCCATTACCAAATTCTCATATACTTTATCATGATTACTCATGCTGCCCTGGTAAAAACCGTACATATTGGCAGGTTTACCTTGTGGCAAATCTTTGATTTCTTCTTCCAGGCATTGGTATTCCAGTTCATTCAGGTATTGACCGCCGATTTTTACAGTACCTTTTTCTCCAAAAATAGTAATAGATCCTTCCATATTTTTCTGCAAACTGTTGGTTGTATAATTGGATGTTCCGACAGCTCCACCAGCCATTTCAATTACAGCTACCCCGGTATCATCTATCTCTATGGTGGGGTGATCAAAATTTCTTACCAGGGAAGTTACCTCCTTTACGTCACCTAATAACCAGAACAACAAATCAATAAAATGGCTGAATTGTGTGTATAATGCACCTCCATCTAATAAGCGGGTTCCTTTCCAGCTATTGGTATAATAGGCCATGGGCCTGTTCCAGAAACAATTAACCTGGAAAGAAAGAATATTACCGAGTTTGTCTTCCCGTAACAAATTTTTTACTGCTACTACCGGTGGGTTATAACGGTTCTGCTTAACCACGAATAACATTTTGCCGGCCGAATGGGAGGCCGCTATCATTGCCCGTGCATCGCCTGAATGAATGGCGAGTGGCTTTTCACACAAAACATGCTTGCCGGCCTTTAAACTGCTGATGGCGTGGGAGGCATGAAGGCCATTTGGAGTGCAAATACAGATAACGTTTACCGAAGTCTCCTGTAGAAGCAGCTCCTCTAAATTGGTGTATGCCCTGGCATTATATGCCGTTGCCAGTTCTTCAGCATTTTCCTGTATTACATCACACACTGCCAACAGCTTACCAACCTTAACTATTTGCTCCGCATGGCGCCGGGCAATACGTCCACAACCAATAATGGCAAAATTTGTGATCATGCGCCAAAGTTGATATTTTTTATTTACACCCGTAGCTATTAATTAACCATATTTCAGTACATATTTACCACTTATAAAAAAAGTGGTAAAATTTAATGCCTGGAAAGGCAGAATGTCATTTATTAAGCAGGTTTTATCGATCTTCATAGCCTAAATTGAAAATAAAAATGCACGTAAAAATGTTACAAAGAGGTATGATTGCAGCCATAGTTCTGCCCCTCTCACTTTTTGCCCAGCCGCGGCTTGTTGAAAAAGTCGTTGCTAAAGGGAATGAAATTGTAATCCCGTTTGAAAAATATGTATTGCCTAATGGTCTTACCGTTGTGGTACATGAAGATCATTCAGATCCCGTAGTGCATGTGGATATCACCTACCATGTGGGATCTGCCCGTGAAGAAATAGGCAAAAGTGGCTTCGCCCATTTCTTTGAACACATGATGTTCCAGGGTTCTGATAACGTGTCTGATGAGCAGCATTTTAAACTGATCACGGAATCGGGCGGAACTTTAAACGGCAGCACCAACCTTGACCGTACTAACTATTACGAAACAGTGCCAAGCAACCAATTGGAGAAAATGCTTTGGTTAGAAGCTGACAGGATGGGTTTTTTATTGGATGCAGTTACTCAAAAGAAATTTGAAATTCAGCGCGCTACCGTTAAGAACGAGCGTGGCCAGAATTATGATAACCGTCCTTATGGTCTGATAGGAGAAGTTTCTTCAAAGCATCTTTATCCCTACGGCCATCCTTATTCCTGGCTTACCATTGGTTATATTGAAGACCTGAACAGGAGTGATGTAAATGATCTGAAGAACTTCTTTCTGCGCTGGTATGGTCCCAATAATGCCACACTTACTGTAGGTGGAGATGTATCTACAAAAGACGTATTGAGAATGGCTGAAAAGTACTTCGGTTCAATTCCCCGTGGTCCAAAAGTTACTCCCACAATTCTTCCACCCGTAGTGTTGGAAAAGAACAGGTATGCGAGCTACGTGGATAACTATGCACGTACTCCCCAGATGCGTATTGTCTACCCGACGGTAGCAAACTATAGCCCGGATATGGCTGCATTGGCCGCCCTTGCTCAGGTTTTTGGCCAGGGAAAAAATTCGGTGTTGTATCAATCCATGGTTAAGTCACAGAAAGCCGTAAATGCGTCTTCTTTCAGTAGTTTGAATGAGTTGGCTGGTGAATTTATTATTTCAGTTATGCCATACCCTGGCAAAAGCCTGGATGATATGGAGAAGTATGTTCAGGAAGCAATGACCGAATTTGAAAAGCGGGGTGTTACTGAAGAAGACATCATTAAATTTAAAAGTCAATTTGAAAGCCGCACGATATCGGGCCTGGCAAGTGTATCTGGCAAAGTCAGCCAGTTGGCAGCTTTCCAGACATATACAGGTTCACCGAATATGATCGGCAAAATGCTGAAGATGTACCAGGCTGTTACAAAAGAAGACATTCTCCGTGTATATAATAAATACATAAGGAACAGGAATCACCTGGTGGTGAGTGCGGTACCAAAAGGTAAGGAAGATCTGAAAGCATCCGAAGATAATTATACTGTTGACCAGAAGAACTACAAAGCCCCGGATTATGGATATGCATCTTTAAAATATAAGAAGGCAAAAGATAATTTTAACCGTAAACTGGTTCCGGCTGCAGGCGCGGCTCCCATGGTGCAGGTACCGGCTTTTTATACCAAAACGCTCGATAATGGAATGAAGGTTATTGGCAACGTAAACCGCGAATTGCCTTTGATCAATATGTCTTTATCTCTTTATGGTGGCCGGTTGGTTGAGGTGTCTAACCTGGACAAAGCAGGACTGGCAAATATTTTTGCGGCGATGATGAATGAGGATACCAAAAATTATACAGCCGAGCAATTTAACCTGGAGCTGGATAAATTAGGAAGCAGTATCTCCGTAAATAATACTACTGATGCTATTGTATTCAATGTGCAGTCTCTTACTAAAAACATTGATAAGACATTGAACCTACTGGAAGAAAAAATGTTGCGTCCATTATTTACCGAAAGTGCGTTTACCCGTATTAAAAAACAATTGGTAGAAAGTATCAGCAATAATAAAACAACTGCGGCAACAGTAGCCAATAACGTGTTTGCTTCGGTGAATTACGGATCAAAAAGCATTTATGGTTTGCCCGAAAATGGCACCCTGGCTTCTTTGTCCAATATCACCCTGGCAGATGTGCAGTCTTATTTTGACAAATACATAGGTTCAAAAGATGGCAGGGTTGTAATCGTAGGGGATATTTCAGAAAGCCTGATGTTACCAAAGCTGTCTTTCCTTTCAAAATTACCACAACGCGATTTTACACTTCAGCCCATTTCACAGGCACCGGGCTTAGCCCCAACCCGTATGTTTATAGTAGACATTCCCGGCGCAGCGCAAACTGAATTCAGAATCGGAAACGTTAGCGGCCTCACTTACGATGCTACGGGTGACTATTATAAAGCTTTCCTGACTAACTATAACCTGGGCGCTTCTTTTAACAGTCGCTTGAATATTAACCTGCGGGAAGACAAAGGCTGGACTTATGGTGCCCGGAGTGGATTCGCCGGTGATAAGTACACAGGTACTTTTGCCTTCAGCAGTGGTATTAAGGCAAGTGCTACAGATAGTGCATTATCTGAAATAGTTAAGGAGATGAATAATTATTCAGCAAAAGGAATTACCAATGATGAAATATTGTTTATGCAGAATTCAATCGGTCAATCAGATGCACGTAATTATGAAACCGGGGCTCAAAAAGCAATGTTCCTGGGTCGTATTTTACAATATGGGCTGCCTTCTGATTACGTTAAGCAGCAGCAGGAAATATTAAAATCAATAAACAAAAACGACATCGACGGGATTATAAAGAAATACCTGCGTTTCGATAATATGAATATCGTATTGGTAGGGGATAAGAAAAAAATAGTGCCAGGCTTACAGCAATTGGGATATGAATATATTGAACTGGATGCTGATGGAAATATTGTAAAATAAAACTTCATTTCTAAAATAAAAAGGGCAGCGATGCCCTTTTTTTATGCCCGGTTTTTTTACATAGCACCGGGTTAAAGCCTAATATGATAATTTTACAAAAAAAGAGTATGAAATATATAGTAACCGCATTTATTTGTTTCGCCCTCCACCCGGCCCGGGCCCAGTTTTTTAAAAAAGACCAGGGGCTGGCTCATACATTTTCTATCGTAGCCCGTGATACTGTTACGGGTGAAATGGCTGTAGGTGTGCAAAGCCATTGGTTTAGTGTAGGCACGGCAGTTAGTTGGGGTGAAGGGGGTGTTGGCGTAGTTGCCACCCAGTCCTTTGTAAATAAATCATATGGTCAGAAGGGGCTGGATTTAATGGCCAGGGGCAAGCCGGCAGGAGATGCTTTACGCGAATTGCTGGCTGCCGATGAGGGCAGGGAAGTGCGGCAGGTAGCCTTCCTGGATAGCAAGGGAAATGTGGCTGCCCATACCGGTAAGAACTGTATAGAATTCGCATCCCATATAACAGGCAACAATTTTTCAGTTCAAAGCAATATGATGCTGACAAACAATGTTTGTCCGGCTATGGCTAAGGCTTTTGAAAATTCTGCCGGAAAACTCCTGGCTGAAAGAGTAGTGCTGGCCTTGCAGGCTGCTCAGAATGCAGGCGGCGATATACGTGGTAAGCAATCGGCAGCCCTCCTGGTTTTCAGCGGTGTCAATACCGGAAAGCCATGGGATGATAAGCTGATAGATCTGAGGGTAGACGATCATCCTTTCCCGTTAAATGAATTGGAAAGGTTGCTGCGGCTTCACCGGGCCTACGATCATATGAATCAGGGCGACCTGTTCGTAGAAAAGGCAGATATGGATAATGCCATGCGCGAATACCATGCAGCAATGAAAA
Organism: Ferruginibacter sp.; assembly: GCA_046590515.1. GTDB lineage: Bacteria > Bacteroidota > Bacteroidia > Chitinophagales > Chitinophagaceae > Ferruginibacter. The sequence goes on along the minus strand of JBKJUT010000150.1, from coordinate 227 downwards.
TGTTCCCGGCAAATCTCGAAATGAAATACTGGACAGCGATTACACTTGCAGGTAACCGTAAGGTCAGGGAGGCTGCAAAAATGCTGCAGTTGATTTATAAGAAAGATCCACACTGGCGGGAACTGACAAGTCGTTTGCCTAAGGTGGGGTTATTAAATGTAACACCTGCAGAACTTAAGAAATTATTATAAGTCCGGTTTAACATACTTCGTCCTACTTTCGTGTCT
>JBKJUT010000080.1:0-13012 GCA_046590515.1 Ferruginibacter sp. | reverse complement strand
ACGCCATTCTTCGAGTGCGGCTTGCAGTGAGTTACCTTGCTTCTGCAAAATAAAATCGATTACCATGGTAGTTCCTCCGAACAAAGCTGCCCGGGTGCCGGTTTCATAAGTGTCACTGGAAAAAGTGCCCATGAACGGCATGTCAAGATGTACATGCGGATCAATTCCACCCGGAAAAATCAATTTACCCGCAGCATCTATAACAGAATCTGCCTCCCGGTTTAACTGGTGGCCGATTTCGCGGATAATCTCACCTTCAATAAATATATCGGCTTTATAATCGTCAGTTGCCGTGATAATTCTGCCGTTTTTTATTAATACACACATGTCATTTTCTTTCAAGTTATTAAATTGTCCTTGTCTTTCCCTGCATCAGAAGCCAATAAACTATTCCGCTTACTATAAAACCTACGAACCAGGCGTAATGATACAAACCTGATATCCAGGCAGGAAAAGCAGTTCCTGATACCAGTTTCACCTGTAGCAGAAAGCCCGGCACATTCGGAAGAATGCCTGCCAGCAATGCCAGTACAGCAGCCATGTTAACCCCGTTCTTAAATGTATATATGCCCTGGTTATTGTACAGATCATCCACCTCCAGGTGTTGGCGACGCAGGAAATAATAATCAGTGATCATTATCCCGCCTACCGGCCCCAGTAAACTTGAATAGGCAATAAGCCAGGTGAAAATATACCCATTTGGATCTGCTATCAGTTTCCAGGGAAAAATCATTATGCCGAGAATACCTGTAATATATCCTCCCAGGCGAAAGTTGATACGTTTGGGTGAGAGGTTTGAAAAATCGTTAGCAGGACTTACAATATTAGCTGCAATATTAGTAGCCAGGGTTGAGAGGGCTACTGCAATCATTGCAACGGTAACCAGGAATTTATTTTCAAATTTTCCAGCCAGCACCAGCGGATCCCAAATAGTTTCGCCATAAATAATAACGGTGGCTGAAGTGACCACCACCCCGATAAATGAGAATAAAGTCATTGAGGGGGGCAGACCGATGATCTGGCCATTGATCTGGGCTTTTTGACTTTTTGCATAGCGGGTAAAATCCGGTATGTTTAATGACAAAGTTGCCCAGAAGCCGACCATACCTGTGAGCGCAGGAAAGAAAAACTGGAAGAATCCTGCAGTAGAAGTAAATTTCGAAGGTTGTGATAATATAGGCCCCAATCCCTTACCGACATTAATAGCCCAGAATAACAAGGCGAGCGCTGCCAATGGTAAAAAGTATGCTTTAAAAACCAAAAGTTTCTTTATACTGTCTACACCCAGGTAGACAATAAACATGTTTAGTAACCAGAAAGCTAAAAAGCAGATAGCCGGTGCCGTTTCCAGGCCCACCCATGCCGGGAAAACAGGAGGCAACTGACTGAAGGAAGGAAACCAGACTTTTACCATCAGGTACATTGCGTAACCGCCGATCCAGGCCTGTATGCCAAACCAGCCACAAGCCACGACAGCCCTGAGCATGGCAGGAATGTTAGCCCCGGCAGTTCCAAAACTGGCTCGTGCAAAAACAGGAAATGGAATCCCATATTTGGCGCCTGCATGCCCGTTAAGTATCATTGGAATCAGGACCACGGTATTTCCCAGGAAAATAGTAAGGATAGCCTGCCACCAGTTCATCCCACCCTGGATAAGAGAACTGGCCAGCATATAAGTAGGAATGCAAAGGCTCATGCTGATCCAAAGTGCTGCATAGTTCCATGTACCCCAGGTGCGCCCGGACAAGGGAACAGGGGCAAGGTCCTCGTTGATGAGGTTATCGGAAGCAGTTAAATATGGTTTCATACATTAAAATTCAGGCACGTCCTTCCTGGAATTGAAGACGTATCATTCCTAGCCGGTATATTCTTTATCAGCGATTGCAATTGCCTCACTTATTATAGCCAGGCCTTCATCAATCTGTTCCCGTGTCACACATAATGGCGGGGCAATAAATATATAACTCCAACGCACAAACGTATACATTCCAAGTTCACGGATTTTTGCTGCCACCTTATTCATTACCACCATTTCAGCAGGCGGGGCATTGAAGGAAGCCATCGGTTCTTTTGTTTTACGGTTTTTAACCAGTTCAATACAACCCAGCAGGCCGGTGGTGCGGAAATCCCCGATAGAGGGGTGTTTGCTTTTCATTTTTTCAACCTGTGCAGTTACATATTTTCCCATGACTGCGGCATTTTCTATCAGGTTATCATCTTCATATACCTGGAGAGTTTCCAAAGCGGCCGCGCAACTTACAGGATGTGCCGAATAGGTCAGACCCAGTGGCAACATGGTGTCGTCATATTTAGTGGCAATTTTATCAGATACCATCAGGCAGCCGAAAGGCAGGTAGCCGCAGGTTAGTCCTTTGGCCATGCAGATCATATCCGGAATGATATTATGATTTTCAAAACCAAACCATTTACCTGTTCGTCCAAAGCCACTCATCACTTCATCCATGATAAGTAATATCCCGTGCTTCCTGGTAAGCTCACGCACACCGGCCAAATAACCTTCGGGGTATTGCAGGCAACCGGAAGAACCGGATTCGCCTTCCAGGATGATAGCGGCTATATTGGCAGGACCCTCATAGGCAATTATTCTTTCCAGGCTGGCCAGGCTTTCGGTTAACAGGTTCTCTGCGCCATATTCCCAGCGATATTGATAGGCCAGGTCGAAGTGGACAAAATTTGGCGCCTGTTGCGCGTCTACTGGTAACCGTCGTGGATCTCCACTGGCGGAAATTGTGCCAATGGAAGCACCGTGGTATGACTGGTAACGGCTGAGTATCTTGTGACGACCGGTATAATGACGGGCCAGTTTGATCGCATTGTCAATGGAAGTAGCGCCACATAAAGTGAAGAAAGCCTTGTTGAGATCGCCGGGGCAGATCTCTGCCAGTTTTTTACCTAAGGCCCCGCGAACAGCCGTTACGCAACTTGGTGTAACATAGCTCACCTCCTGCATCTGTTTTACAACGGCCTGGGTTATACGCTGGTTACCATGCCCGATATTTACGTTCATCAACCCTGATGAAAAATCGATGTACTTCTTATCATCGTAATCATACAGGTATACACCTTCGGCAAATTTAACTGCTATAGGATCTATTCCTTTCTGCTTACTCCAGCTAAACAAAGTATAATCCAGGTTATCCTGGACGATACCGGCTGTAGCTGATAATGTGTTTACTTCTGACATACAGTATTTATAACAGGTTTATAATTTAACTCATCCAGTTAACACCGGCTTCGGCATTCCACTTGGTAGTTGTCTTTTTTAATTTTGTCCAGAATTCTATTGAACTCTTGCCGGTAATATCTCCCACACCAAACTTGCTTTCATTCCAGCCACCAAAAGAAAAAGGTTCGCGCGGAACAGGTACGCCTACGTTAACACCAATCATACCTGCACTGGCTTTTTCAATAATATACCTCGCCATACCGCCGTTCTGGGTAAAAACGCTGGCGGCATTGCCATAAGGATTTGCATTTTCTACTGCCAGGGCTTCATCTACCGTTTTTGTACGGATGATGCTTACTACCGGGCCAAAAATTTCTTCCCGGGCCACGCTCATCTCCGGAGTTACATGGTCTATTACGGTCGGACCTACATACGTTCCTCTTTCTTTTCCTTTTACAACTGTATTACGTCCATCTACCAGGATTTTGGCGCCCTGGGATTCCGCTTCAGTGATATACCTGTCAATTCTTTCCTGAGATTCCTTGTTTATTACGGCGCCCAGGTTTTCACCTGGTATTATCTTACGCGCTTCCTCGCAAATTTTATCAATAATGTGATCTACTTCTCCTACTGCTATCATTGCAGATGCGGCCATACAACGCTGGCCGGCACAGCCACTCATGGAGGCTGCCACGTTTTGTGCGGTCATCCCGGGAATGGCATCAGGTAATACCATCAGGTGATTCTTTGCACCTCCCAGGGCGAGGCATCTTTTAAAGTTTGCGGTGGAACGCTGGTATACAATTTTAGCCACCTTTGTAGATCCTACAAAACTTACTGCTTCAATATCAGGGTGATCACAGATTGCTTCCACTATAGCCACATCACCATGTACAATACTGAATACGCCATCAGGCAAACCTGCTTCTTTCAACAGTTCAGCCAGCCTGCCACAACTAAGCGGTACTTTTTCTGAAGGTTTCATTATCATGCAATTTCCGAGCGCAATGGCATTCGGTAAGGTCCAGTTTGGGACCATACTCGGGAAGTTGAAAGGAACAATAGAAGCTACCACTCCAAGCGGAACGTGTTCAGTGCGGCATTCCACACCACGGCTTACTTCAAGAATTTCACCGGTAACAAGTTGTGGCAGAGATGTCGCGAATTCCGTTAATTCAATACTTTTTTCAACTTCGGCCACAGCTTCACCATAGGTCTTGCCGTTTTCTTCCTGCACCAGTTCAGCCAGTTCCTTTAAATTTTTTTCAAGCAAGGTTTTGTATCGAAAAAAGACCTGCACTCTTTCTTTGATGGGAGTTTTACTCCAGGTTAGAAAAGCCTTTTTGGCAGCCATTACTGCCTTGTCGAGGTCACTTTTATCCGACAGAGGTACGGTAGATAATAAAGTGCCATCCAGGGGTGAAACAATATCCATGGCTTTTTTAGTGCCAGCCTCTTCAAATTGTCCATTGATAAAATTTCTTACCGGGTCGTATTTCATAATTGGTTTAATTCTGGTTTTTAAAAAAAAGAGCAAAGTTAAAAATAACTGATTTTGGCTTATAAATGATCAATAATATCAGGTTTCCCTAATAAAAATGGCATGGCGAAATGTTAGGAAAACCTGCAGGGTGCACGTAACAAATGATCTGGCTTTGAATAAATTGATCCGTATTGGCCCTTTGCCAGTAGTAGGATTTAGGTACAACGATTCAAAAAACAAATAAGCCTCCCTGGATGGAAGGCTTATAATCTGCCATAAAGGCTTATCTCGTTTTTACCTGGTAATATTATTTTATTTGGATGTGAAGCTATGAATAGTACCGGAAGTGATTTTCCATTTTCCATCACTGTTTTTTTGCCAGATAAAAGTAAACGCACCCTTTGGTTGGGCTACAACAGAATCATTCACAACGGCATCAAAATTATACTTTCCGGTAAAAGATGCCCGGTCATTGTTCGACCAATCCTGGAGTTTGGTTGCTTTAAAATTGGTTACCACTCTTATATTCGGACTTATCCATTTTTCGGACATTTCATTGGCATTTCCGGCAACCAGGTTATCGTCTATCAGTAACACTTCTTCACTGAATAAATTTCTAACCGCGGCAGAATCATGTGCATTCCAACTGTCACCGAATACATTCATTAATGAATCCACAGGTGCCTTTGCCTCGTCTGTGTGTGCAGCAGGCTGGTTACATCCGATTGCTGCGGATACTAACAGACTGAAAAGCATTTTTTTCATAATATAATTTTTTTAATGATTAAAAAAAATGGCAGGGCAGTTTTATTGCGTTGAAGCGATGCCAATAATTAATCTGAAAATAAGGTGAATGCCTGGTTTCGAAAATGTGAAAAAAGTAGTAATTACAGGAGACCTGTTTTTTTTAAAGCTTCGGCCCTGGAGTTAACCTGGAGTTTTTCATAGATGTTGCGGATATGGGTACGGATGGTTTCCTGGGATAAATAAAGCTGGTCCGCTATTTCTTTATATCTAAAACCCTTCGCCAGCAACAAAATAATTTCCTGTTCGCGGCGACTGAGTGAATGATATAATTCATTTTTGCCGGTACCTGATTCCTGGAAAGCTTCAATTACTTTCCTGGCTATCTGGCTGCTCATTGGTGATCCCCCGTTTTGCAGGTCATTGATGGCCTCTATGATTTTATCAGGAGAACTGTTTTTTAACATGTAACTGGTAGCCCCGGCTTTAATGGCTTTAAAAATATTTTCCGCATCATCAAACACTGTCAGCATCATGCATGACAACTGCGGGTGGATGGCTTTCAGTTTATACATACATTCAATACCACTCATACCCGGAAGTTCAATATCAAACATCACCAGGTCAACAGGATCCTTTTTTATTTTTGCAAATGCGTCTTCACCGTTGGGATAAGCAGAAATTTCCCTGTCAGGCCAGGCAGATACGAGTAGCTGCAGGAGGTATTCCCTTATCCTGTCATCATCTTCAATGATCGCTATGGACTGAAATTGCATCTGTCAAATATCTATTAAGATGATGGTAGTAACAATAGTAAAATAGTAGTACCCTCATAATCATGAAGGCTTCAAATAAAACATGCGCGACGATTTAAAACGGTTATCTTAACCAAAATAATCATTTTGAGTTCAAAAACGGGAGTAGGTTTCAGCAGTAAAACAGGTTCATTTGAAGCAGGGGCAGAATGTTCGGCCAGGGCCCTTGCCTCCTTAGGAGATTTACCAATTAGCATGGTGCTGGTATTTTGTAATGGCAAGCACGATCCTCACCATTTTTTAGCCGGGGTCAGGTCTGTAACCGGGCATGCGCCCCTGATAGGAGGAGCAGCCATGGGTGTATTTACAAATGATGACCTGAGTTATGAGGCTTATGAATCAGCTGCGACTCTTATTTCCTCTGACAGTATCACTTTTAAAACTTTTTCCCAGGGTGGACTGGATAAAAATGAATATGACGCGGGTGCAGCTCTTGCAGAGCAGGTGAACCTGGCAGCCACTGCCAGGGATAGAGCCTTGCTGGTTTTTTATGACACGGCAAAAGCCATCAACCCGCCACGGCTTAATTTCGCCACCCCGTTGTTTGCTGCCATTGAAGCAAAAATAAATCCGGATGTGGTTTGTGTGGGCGGGGGTCTGATGGGAGATCTTACATTAACCTCGTGCTTTCAGTTCCTTGATGATAAAGTATTAAACCAACATGTGACAGGATTACTTATTGGTGGAGATTGCAGGATGTATAATACCATCATGCATGGTTGTAAACCAGCCAGCAGTTATAAAACCATTACCAGGGCAGAAGGACCTGTTGTGTATGAAATCGATGGGAAGCCTGCTATTGATGTCATAGACGAATTGTTTGGACAGGATCATAAGGTTCCCTGGAATGAATTCCCGTTGTTTGTTACACTCGGACTTAATAAGGGAGACAAGTTTGGTGATTTTAATCCGGTGAATTACGCCAACCGGGTTTGTCTTGCCATTGATCCTGTACAAAAAGCCCTGATTATGTTTGAACCCGATTTAAAAGCGGGAGATGAAGTTCAGTTAATGCACAGAAGTATCAACCTGGATTATATTCATACCGGCATTGAGTTGTTACAACAAAAAGCAATAGGGAAACCTTTATTTTATTTTTATATTAATTGCGGTGGAAGGGCAAAACCCTTTGCCGGCGGTGAGCTGGAGGATGCAGCTGAAGTGCAAAAACTTATCGGAAAAGACACTGCCTTCATGGGTTTTTATTCCGGGGTGGAAGTAGCGAAACTTGGTGACCACTTACAGGCATTGGACTGGACGGGTGTGCTCTGCCTGATTACCGAAGAATCATAATGACTAAAGAACCTGACATATTACAATTGCAGCAGGAACTTGCTTATTATAAAAAGCAATTTGACAGCTTGTCTGGTAATACTATCAGTACACAATATACCCTCGCGCAGTTAAGTAATACCTGCAAAAAATATATCAACGGTTTTCACATAATGGCTGAAATCCAGCGTTCATTCAGTTTCTATTCATTGAAAGAAGTATTATACGAGCAGTTTCTGGAAAGCCTTTATTCACAGATGTTTTTAAACCGGGCAGTACTATTGGAAGTAATTCCGGGTACAAAAACGATGAGACCTGTTTTACAGAAAGGATTCACCAGGGAAGAGGAAGGCACTTTAAAGACTGCAACCCTCCTGCTCCCCGATACTTTTTTCCAGGAAAAAAAATCTATACTGGTAAACAGCGCCACTGTCTCCACATCTGAATTTATAAAAGAGATACAGGTTACACTGTTCACTCCTTATTTTATCCTTCTTCCATTAATTAAAAACCAGCAGGTCTGGGGAGGTTTGTATGTAGGCATGCAGCAGGAATTTAAGCCCGTATCCTATTTACCCTTCTCGTTATCAAATATTGAAATGTTTGAATCAATAGCCGGCCTGATTTCTTCAATGATCCAGCAGTTGGAACAGCGCGAAATAATGGAAAAGGAACGAAACCGGATAGCGCGTGACATGCATGATGACCTGGGCTCTGAATTATCGCGCATATCCGTTACATGTGAAAATTTAAAAAGCCAGTTTACCACTAACGAACCTGTTTTAAAAAGCCTGGAAGTAATAAAGGAATCAACCGTTTCTATTGTAAATAATATCGGGAATATAATATGGGCGCTTAATCCTGTAAATAATTCCCTTGATAGCTTACTGGCCTACCTCCGTGAATATACATTTGATTACCTGGAGTTAAATAAACTCGCAGTAAAATTTGATATGCCGGTAAATGCGGGAGACCGTATTCTGCCACACGAACTTCGCACCCATATTTTCATGGTAGTAAAAGAAGCACTGCATAATATAGTGAAACATGCCACAGCCATTTCAGTGGGAATTTCAATCAAAGTAACACCTGGCAGTTTTTCCTGTACAATCACTGATAACGGGAAAGGATTCGATCATAACAACACCCGGCCTTTTGGCAATGGCATGCGAAATATGAATCAAAGAATCACAGAAGCGGGAGGCAGAATAAAACTTGATAGTAAGACAGGAAAAGGCACTACGATACTGTTTGAATTACCGCTGTAATTATTACTCTTTTGTAAAAAAATACCAGCTTCAGAAAACGTAATAACGTTTATAACTTTATCATAATGGTAGAGAATACTTTCAACTGGGTGTATACAATACACTTATAAGTTCCGGCAGGTAAATGGCCTAGTAAAAAGGTTTGGGTTCCGTTTCCTCCAGGATGCTGAAAAGACCCGGATAGTACACTTTGACCTGAACTATTAAATATTTTATACCGGCAGGTTTGTCTTGAAAGATTTGTCAATTGCAGGTTGGCTTCATTGCCGGCTACCGGGTTGGGATAAATTCCCACTGCCGGGTTATGACTGATATTCACCTGTACCACCTGGCTTAACTTCTCTGTTCCCGAGGCCGCTACAGTGCGGATCCGGTATAGATTATCTCCCGTAAGAGGATCAGCATCTGTAATGTAATAATAGCCGCTGCCTGTAGCAATTAATTCGTTGATTTTGATAAAGGCAATACCATTGAAACGTTCCACTTCGTAATGATGAATACCCGGCAATTCGGTTACCCTCCATTCAATTTTTACTCCGTCCTTTTCTTTAACTGCATTCACTGCAATGTATATAACCGGTACTACGGAAAAAGTTTCTCCAATGGCATAATCGCCGAACGTACTAAAGGCCGCTTTGTTGGTATTATTTGGATTACGCACCGAGGTTCCGGGCATATACCAGGAAGTGCCATTGTATAAGCCTGCGGTAAACAAGGCTGTATTAGTAAAAGAATCCAGGTCGCTGGTAGCAAAATTAAATGTGGCATTATAGTTATTAAAAGCTGCCCCACCATTTGTAATCCTCCAATACCGGTTCACGCTTTTGTTGCCATTGAATACAGAAATGTTTAGGTTAGGATGATCACCGGTAATTGTCTGAACAGTTATATTTCCGGCTGTGGTTACATTTGGAAATACAATGGATACCGGGGCATATTTTAAAGAATCACCTACTTCATAATTTTTAGTGATAGGGCCTGTAGCCACATTTTTCTGTAGTTTACCATTCACCCAACCAGTGTTTTGAGAAGCCCCGGTGAGTGCAGCGCCGGCAGGCAGTATTACAGTGTTAACCCCTGTCTTTATTCTCCCGGATATAAATTCCAATGCCCCGTTTACACTTACGTTTGAAGTTAAGCTGGCGGTACCGGCCGTTTTATTAAGTGTAAGGTTTTTAAAAGGGCAGGTGCCTCCTAAATTTTGATTGGCATTACCGGTCAGAAAAATAATGCCGTTGCCAGTCAATGCCGGCACCTGGTTATTAGTCAGGTCGCCTTTCACATAAATTTTTCCATCATTAGCCAGGCTGGCCGGGGCTGTATTGGTGAAATTTCCATTCACAAACAAAGTATCGGCTGCTCCACTGATTTTTAGTGTACCGGTATTCGTTAGTGTTACCTGCGCTTTTGTTAATATTCCAGGAATGATACTAAATATGAAAAATATAATCCGCAAGTACATTGTTGTAAAAGTTATTTAATGGCCAGGTTAAAAGTTTCCACGTTAAGTGTAGTGGTGCTGGTATTGGCCTCTACCCATACTTCTATATAATCATTGCTGGCCAGTAAGGCTGTACAGGATATGGTTGTAGATACCTGGTCACTGGCATTAATGAGTTTAATTTTTTGCCGGGATTCAGGCAACTGGATACCGTTTTTGTATATATAATATGAATACTCCTTATTACTGGATGTTTGGGAGGAGGTCAACGAACATACAATAGTAAATCGTTTTGCCTTTGAACCTGTGTAGGTAAGCCGGTTACTTGAAGGAGAACTAACCCGGAAAAGATTCACCGGGGTTGTCGTTCCAGATAATTTTGTAGGCGTATTAACGGCAGTGAAATTGGTCGGCACACTGGTTGAAATATACAGGTTACCAGCTGCCACATCATCTTTTTCTGTTGTGATACCAGATACTTCCACTTCCCATTTATTCGAAAATGAACCCAACACCCGGGTGCCGGTACCAAGCATTGCCGTGCTTTTAAAATTAGCAGTTTCGGTGATGGAGGTGATACCGGTGATATCCATTCCCACAGCAGTATTTGTCAACAAAGGCTGGCTAAAGCCGCCTAATTTTTCAACTACATCGAATGTACCTACCAATTTCTCAAATGTGTTGAAATTAGTAGAAAACCAGGCTACGTTATCTATCAGCAGGTTTGAAATATTCTGGTAGGTTATACCGTTAGTATTGCCGGAATATTGCACTACGCTGAAAAAAACAATATACCCGCCGCTTACCAGTCCGACATCTTTACAATTGGCTACAATGTTATCGCGGATAATGAGGTTTTCGCCGGCCGTCATTGCCAGGTTAAATAATTTTGCCCCGGTGGTAATTGCGGCCAGGGTTAAATTTTTCATGGTACCACCTTTGGCACCTGTCATCAGTTCTCCACTGCCGGGAGTATAGATTAATTTATCATTATTTGCATCGCGCCCAATCAGGTAGCAACCATTGAGGTTAATTTTACTGGTAAGAAAAATAGTACCATTTACTTCATAAGTAGTGCCGGCAACAAGTGTAATTACACCAGCTACCGCTGCGGCCAGGTCTGCTGCTGATTGCACCAGCACCAGGTTTTTACGGGTTCTGACAGGTGTGCCGCTGATGATATTCCAGTTTGCTCCATTGCTGACCAGCCTCAATCCTTTCTGTGCTTCATCTAATATAACTGTTAGGTTTCCATCAATGGTTTGAGAAGTAGTTGTGGCGATGGTTAACGCAGGCACCGGTATGGTAGTACTTATATTTTTGATGGTGTATTCCCGGCCTTTACAGGTAATGGCAGTAGGCAGGGTAAGTGTGGTAGCCGCCGTACCGCTGAACATCAGATTATTGTCAGTAGAATCTGCAGTTGTGGCTGTGGTAAAGGCGCGGTAATTAAGGGATAATGAACCCCTGACGTCAAGGGTTGAATTAGGTGTGGTAGTTCCTATCCCGATTTGCGCGCTGGAAGTTCCTGCGAACCAAACGGCCATGAAGGTGATAAAAATTTTCATAGGTGCAATATTTCCAGGTGCAGTATTACTTTACCTGTTGGATGTGGGAGGGAAACGCACAGTTTGCTGAAATAGTATTAAAATCAGATTATACTTTGAGTTATGTTAACAATTATCCTTAACCGGTAGAAGAGGTGACGGCTCTTATTCGAAAAAAGACTACAAAAACCCTATATATAGAATTCATTTTATATTCGTCTATACCTGTCCGGGATAAGGAAAAATTTTTTTATAAAAAAACCCTGGCTTCCCAGGGTTGCAAAAAATAATATGTGGAAGTGATAACTATGTCATTCCCAATCCTGGCTTAAGCAGCCTGGTCTGTATATACCACCTGGTATTGCCACATACTCAATTTTATATTAGCGGCATTAATATAAAATTAAATTACGCTTCCTGGGCAGGTGCGCGCATAGCGATTCCCTCCTCATAGGTAGGTCCGTAAAGCCCGGGAGGCCGGTTACCACTGGCACGCAGGTAAACTACCATTTCTCCCCGGTGATGATAAAGATGATTATATAAAAATCCCCTGACTACCTGTATTCGTGGCATTGGCGGAAAAACAGGTTCCTCGCTTCCCATAACCATTTTCCATTCCTTAAACATGGAATCTTCCGTTGCCGCTTCCAGTGCTTTCCGGGCTACCTGCACATTTGCTTCAAATTTATCAAGGATATTTGATATCCGGCTTATGTCGCCTTTGTCATATTTATAATCTGCCATATCCATAATATCCTGTTCAAAAGTGGCGGCATACCAATGATAAACTTCAGCAATGTGAGAGGCAAGTTGCCCGGTGTTCCATGATATTTCTGAAGGCTTCCAGCCGAGGGCGCTGTCGGGGATGGCCTGCAGTAATTTCCGGGTATTTTCTACTTCAAATTCAAACTCGCCCTTTAATGATGGAATTATCATAATATAATATTTAGCTACATAAAGTACAAAAGAAACGGCTAATTAGCAACCTGAATAATTACAATAGGCAGTAATTTGATTACTTATGACAAAATGCTCTTTTTCGGTCAAGTGTTTTATAGCTTACATTAATTGGTAATAAAAGTAACCTGCCCGGTGGTTATATCGTGCATTCCGCCTACAATCTCAATCTCACCTTTTTCTACCATCTCCTTTAAGATAGCACTACGATCTGTAATGGCCTTTACATGATGCTTGACATTTAAGAGGGACACGTTTTCAACAAATTCCGCATTCCCGGAGGTGCGGTTCTGCGAAG
>JBKJUT010000022.1:0-7164 GCA_046590515.1 Ferruginibacter sp. | reverse complement strand
TGCTGTCTTCTGTATATTCAAATAGATTTTTTTCAGCCATAAGTTATTACGAGGTTGTTTTTCAGAGCAACGGATATGCAGTTGGATTTATAGCAATCGAAACAAATCGCAGCAGTGTCTTGTCACTCAGACCATTCAACGGTGATAAATCGTTTCCCGGTAGCTGCGAATATAGTAGAATAAGCTGTTTCTATATATAAGTGATTTTCCACACCAAATAAAAATATGTGTGTATCTGTACACCCGGGGTTGGTTACCATTATTTAATAATATGAACCAGACAAATAAACTCCATGGGCGACAGTTCCTGGCTGTATACATGTGTTTGTAGGGAAACCTATAGCTTTGCGGGAGTGACAAACGTATTTAACCCGCAATCTGATCTGCCAACCATTCGCCGTCTTTCCGAAGAACGGGGAATAGAGAATGACGCCTTCCGGAATCATTTACAACGTATGGAGGGAGATATCCTGGATGATATGGTTAAAGAATTGAACACTGAAATTGCGCCCCTCATTGATTGTACTGCTTGCGGAGCCTGCTGTAGATCACTTATGATAAATGTCACTTCACCAGAAATAGAAATTGTGGCTGAGCATTTAAATATGCCAGGGGAGCAATTTAAAAGAGAATTTGTTGAAACCAGTGAACAGGGACAGATGATTATAAATACCATACCCTGTCATTTCCTGGCAGAAAATAAATGTACTGTATACGAAAAACGCTTTAATGAGTGCCGGGAGTTTCCGCATCTGCACAAGGGAAATATGAAAACGCGAATGTTTGGGTTGCTTATACATTATGGTATGTGTCCTATCATTTTCAATGTACTGGAAGTTTTAAAACTGCGTACAGGATTTAATTTTAAACCGCATAAAGTCACTGTAGAAAATACATAAAAACTTATTTATGAATATTGAACTTCTTGGAAAAAGTGCATTGGTTTGCGGCAGCACCCAGGGTCTTGGCCTGGCATGTGCAAAAGAGCTAGCCTTACTGGGGGCAGACGTTATATTAATGGCCCGCAATGAACAGAAATTAAAAGAGACATTGCCCGGGTTGGATATCTCACGCGGTCAAAAGCATCAGTACCTGGTGGCCGATTTTGCTGACCCTGGAATGGTGAAGGAAGCTATTAACGATTATTGCACTTCTCAATCAATACATATCCTGGTAAACAACACTGGTGGACCTGCAGGTGGTACAGCCCTGGCAGCAAAGCTGGAAGAATTTATAAATGCGTTTAATAGTCATCTTATCTGCAACCAGATACTCGTGCAATCGATTGTTCCAGGCATGAAAACTGCAGGCTTCGGGCGTATCATAAACGTAATTTCTACTTCGGTCAAGTCTCCTATTGCAGGTCTAGGCGTAAGTAATACGATTCGTGCTGCGGTAGCCAATTGGGCCAAAACACTCGCTACAGAGCTTGGCCCATTTGGTATTACAGTGAATAATGTATTACCAGGTTTTACCAATACGGTACGTGCAGATTATGTTATTCAAAAGAAAGCCACTGATTCCGGGAAAAGTCCTGAGCAGGTAATGAAAGATCTTGTAGCTGAAATTCCAGTTGGGCGAATTGGGGAACCCGAAGAGTTTGGTGCCGCAGTTGCATTCTTGTGTACTCCGGCTGCAGCATATATTAACGGGGTCAATTTACCCGTAGATGGCGGACGGCTAACCTGTTTATAACTCGAAAAAATTTAGCACCATATTTGTTATCGTAATGACAAACTTATACTATGAATATTAAATTTATTTTTCCCGCATTACTACTGTTTTTTTCTTTATCCCTCGTTGGATGCAAAGAAAAAGATTCTAAAATCCAGGCCCGGGTGGAAGAAAAATTTTCTCCTGATCAATCCACTGCCGGCGCGAGAGTATCTGTAAATGATGGGGTAGCCACATTATCAGGCGAGGTTGCTACCGAAAGCGGCCGGGCCCAAAGTGAAAGACTGGCGCGCGAAACCAAAGGAGTGAAATCAGTAATTAATAATCTTACTGTAACTCCGGAAGTAGTGCAGGCACCGGTTGTAATTGCCGGAGATGATGCATTAACTGCTTCAACAAGAGATGCTGCAAAAGATCATCCAACAGTACAGGCAACCGTTAATAATGGCGTGATCACTCTCACGGGCAGTATTCAAAGATCTGACCTGCCTATACTCATGCAAAAACTAAATGCACTTCATCCATCAAGTATTAATAACCAGCTTACCGTAAAATAATCATCATGGCAATACAGGATAAATACAAACAATTGATAGACCAGGCCACTAACAGTGGAGTAACCGGTTTACAGGTGCGTGAGCAAAATGGAGTTTTATATATTGATGGCACCGCACCAAATGGCGAGGTTAAAGATCAGTTATGGAATACCTATAACCAGCTTGACCCGGATTTTAAAGGTGGAGACCTGTTATTGAATATCAATACAAAAATGGATGCCTCAGTTACCAAGGTAAAAGTAGTAACAAAATCGAGCAACCTTAATATCAGGAAAGGTCCTGGTACTGACCAGCCTATTGTAGGGAAGGCAGCTCATGACGAAGTGATAGACCTTGTTAGTACCAGTAACCCGCAATGGTGGCAGGTAAGAACCAAAGACGGCGAGGAAGGATATGCGTATGCTGAATATCTCTCCGCAGATATAAATTGATTTTTACTGGCTTGTATTGGCTTTTATAAAATCGCTCACCAGGTAACTGATAAGCTTACCCGTAGTTTCATCTTTGTTTCCGTCGCTTAGCTGGCAGGCCCCTTCGGCTATGTGCAGGTAAGCCGGCTTGGAATCAGTAGCAGTAAAATTTACAAATTGCCTGGCCTGTAATGAGCTGATGCCACAGGGAGAATGGTGACAGGTCAACGTATTTTCTATGCATCCCAAATCAATTTCAATTCCTGAGTAAGTATCTTCTGTAAAACCTGTAGCATGTGCAATGGCTTGTATGAAATTTTTTCTTTCATGAATAAAGACCTCCTCGTAAGTAGTCACACTTATAAAAGGATTTTCCTGCAGGTCTGACAAAACATTTTGCGGCACATAACTCTCATGCATACCTACAATTGCATATTTACCCAGGTAGCCATCAGATTCTGCATACCGGAAGGGATTGGCATTATGCCTGCCATCTGTTGTTTTATATCCACTGTGTGAATCAAGGTTGATGCAGTTCAGTTGGGCCAATGGAATTACCTCCGCTTTATATAAACCTTTAGAGACTCCTTTGATCACCGGGTAGGCATTGTTGTGACCCCCACCAATTACAATAGGAATCTTTTTTGCGGCGCCTATTGCTTTCATAATGGTTTCCACTTCCTCATCAATCAGGTTCACAGCGTGCCTGTAGGCATCAATCAGCTCTTCCTGGTTGTAGGCATTATTCTCAATAAGATATTTCAGATCCCCAAAATCAAAGTTTCCGAGCACCAGTATGTCATCACCTGTCAGGTAATCGTTACTCTGGATATTTAGAAAAGAATTTAAAAAAGGAAGCCAGTTTGTATCTGCGCCGCCAGAACCATGATTCGCCTTAACACCAATATCTTCCGGGATGCCTACTATTACATATCGGGCAGTTGACTGTTGTAAAACTTCCGGCCATTCATTATCAGGTTTCAGGTATTGTACCCTTTCACCCAACCGGGTTTCATATTTCCTCACCTTGGTTAAGGAAAGTATGTCTGCTTTGGAATAAAACCTGAAATGTTTCATTCAGGGAAGTTAGGTAAATAATTTTATGGGGAAAATAATTACGGGGAACCACTAACGGTTAACTTAACCAGACTGTTATTTTAGCTACATCAATAGCGATCAACATCAGGCTTCCTGTTGTGCAGGCTCAGGTGTACCTCCCAACTGTCGAAACCCGTGTTCAGCATTTCAATTTCTGCGAAAAATCTGGCGTATGCAGGTTCGGATGTATTTAACCGGAATGCAGAATTGGCAAACATAATGTTCGGGTCCGGCTCCACAAATTTTCCGCTAAAACCTACCGTGAGGTCTCCTGGGAACCTTAGCCTGCATTTATTCAGCAATCTTATAGTGTTCCTGTAAGCTTTTAATGCCTCCGCGTAAGTTTCGCCCCGGAACATAGTGGCCTGCCAGCTTGCCGAAGTGTCATTGTCCGAATTAAACCGGTAAATGAGGGTTTGACTGGCACCCGGCAAAAGGATCGATGATTCATAAGTATCCACATTACCTTCCTTACCGGCAGAAGCGCCCTGGATGTTTACAAAGTTGTATCGAAAATCGGCTACTGCTTTACCTAATATTTCAGAGAAATTACTGGAGGCGGAGTTAAGACTGATACCCTGTGATGCCCCTGCCATACAAAACAGGAAAATCGCCAGTGTGGAACAAAGGAATTTTCTCATAGTAGTTTTGGAATTATGGTGCAATATAAAAAAATTATAACTGCATATAATTTAAATTATTGCCTGTGCCATTCATTTTAACGGCATTAAAGTGAGGCCATACTCTGTGGAGCAGCAGTTATAAACAAAGGTTCAGTAGAAGAAGGTTGTCCGTCCATAACGACAGTTACCACCTGGGAATAAGTATCATTTCCTTTGGCATCAAGCATCCATAAACGATAATATACTACCGGTACTTTTACCTGTTGAAAATTCCTGTCGGTGTAATGATATTTATTAACCCCGGAACTTGAGCCTGTGCCTGATACTCCCCCGATATGAAAAAAAGATTTTCCATCGAGGCTTCTTTCAATTTCAAAATGAATAGTGTTAGTACAGTTTACCTGCCATTTTAATTGAACGCTGCCATTATGTGGTGGAGTTATTTCCAGAAAATTGTCTTGCTGCCTGTTCACATCAGGAAAAGCAACTGCCTGGTTTATGGAAATGCGGGAGATTGCTAATTCATTTTGTGCCATGGCTCCAAAAGGAATGAGAATTAAAATCCAGGCAAATAAGGAAAGATAGATTGAGGACTTTTTCTTGTTTTTCATAATCTTGATATTGGAGGTAAAAGAAAATCAACTTGCTTAAACGAATCTCTTGAATAAATATTACGAATACTATACATAATTCACGATATCTACATAATAAAAGTTGTATAGGGCCTAGAAAAAAATCTACATGACTGAACCTTCCTTTTATAATTGATTTTCGCACCTTCCTGCTAAATCTTACCTTTAAAACAATGAACAATTGCATATCTATAGTGGCTTGTGGAGGTAAAAGTTCCCGCATGGGCCAGGATAAAAGTTTATTGGTCTACCACGAACTTCCTCAACGCTATCATCTTTATAATGTGCTCCAGCCTCTCTGCCGGGAAGTTATATTTAGTTGTAATAATAACCAGGTCAATGATTTTCCAAAAGTTTATACCACAATTCCTGATAAAGAAGGGTATCAGGATAAAGGCCCGATGGGAGGTTTACTTTCAGCTTACGCATGTTACCCGGGAAATGATTTCATTTTTATCGGTTGTGATTATCCGGACCTGGTTCAGGAAGATATCTATAGCCTGGTTCAACAAAACGGGGATCAACCTGCGGCTTATTATGACCCGGAAGCCGGGTTCTATGAACCGTTGTTAGCATATTATCCGGCAAGTTGCCACAGCCCATTAAAGGAGCAGTCTGAATCTGGTAATTATTCCCTCCAGCAATTTTTACAATCGTGGCCTGCAAAAAAAATTGTTACCTCCGGCACTCAAAGATTACAAAGCATAGACACATTTACAGGTTACAACGATTTTATACAAAACCGGATCAAATGATGGAAAAAATTCAAAGGGAAACATTTTCCATTTACAAATTTTGTGAAGGAGAGATTGTACATGTCGTAGATGAAGTAGCTATTGAAGAGCCTCTTGAAATTCTCATCGCGTACAGTTCCGTTACCGGGTACATGCAGAAAAACATAGCTGTCACTATGCGAACCCCGGGAGCAGAAGCTGAACTGGCCATTGGTTTTTTATTTACGGAAGGAATAATCTCCGGGCTGGATTCCATATTACATACCCGATCATTGGCTGGTGACGTCAACCGGGTAATGGTAACTTTGCATGAAGGAATTCTTCCTGACCTTAAAAGAATCAACAGAAATTTTTATACTACTTCCAGTTGCGGTATATGTGGTAAGGCAAGTATAGAAGCTATTCATGCACCTGTTAAACTTTTCAACCTGCCTGAACCTGCAATTGAAACCGGTGTACTTTGTAATTTACCTTCCGTTTTAAAAGAATATCAAAATACTTTTTTAAAAACCGGTGGCTTGCATGCCTGTGCATTATTTAAAGTAACTGGCGAGTTAATCTCTTTACAGGAGGATGTGGGAAGACACAATGCATTGGATAAATTAATTGGTAGCTTGTTGGGTGAATTGCACACGCTGCAGCAAGGAGTTTTACTGTTAAGCGGCAGGGCCAGTTTTGAATTGGTACAAAAGGCTGCGATGGCAGGTGTTAAGATAATTGCTTCTATTGGTGCACCCTCCAGCCTGGCTGTCAGCATGGCTCTTGAGCACAATATTACCCTTATAGGTTTTCTGCGGGAAAATAGTTGTAATATGTATTCGGGTGCCCACCGGGTGCTCACTATTAATGAAATAAGCTAGTATATGAAAATCAGGATAAAGGGAAATTCAATCCGGTACCGGCTTAACCGGAATGACGTAAAACAGCTTACATCAAAGGGATACCTGGCAGAGCACACACTTATCGGGAATCAGGTGCTTACTTATTCTGCCAGGTCAAACCTGCAAGCCAATGACTTATCAGCCACATTTGAAGAAAACACTATTACCTTACATGTACCTGCTGAATTTCTCGAGGAATGGAATGATAACGACGTGGTGGGTATCAGTTCAGTCGACCAGCCGGAACAGTTATATCTTTTGTTGGAAAAAGATTTTGTTTGTCTTGATGAAACTTCAGAAGACCAGTCAGACCAATACGACAACCCAAAAATGTCACAGTGATGAATCAGGACAAAAATCAAATACAAATAAAAAGTCCTGAGGTACTTTCGAAGATAAGATTTGGTAAGATAAAAAAAAGTGCCGCGGGTATTCCTGCCATACTTGCCTCTCTCAGGCACATCCTGCAACAGGCAGGATTGGTAAGAGGGCTTAGGTCGTTAAATCCCCCTTTTTGATTCAGGGAATTTAACGACCTAAGCCCTCTTACCAATC
>JBKJUT010000048.1:0-30304 GCA_046590515.1 Ferruginibacter sp. | reverse complement strand
CCAACGCACCCCCCAGGATCGCCCATGCCTTGCGTGTATTGATCTTCTCCCTCAGAAGATCAATACAGGCAAGGCATGGGCGATCCTGGGGGTTGCGTTGGTCATTATCGCCCATGCCTTGCCTGTATTGATCTTCTCCCTCAGAAGAAGAATCATTGGTGCGACGGCTTTGATCCTGTTGGGAGCGATTTGAAGATCCTTCTTCGTTATTACGGCGGTCGGAAGAATTTTGTGAACCACTTCGGGAATCAGTAGACCTGTTAGTTTCACTGTCATCTGAGTTGGTTACCCTTGATTGATCCTGTTGATTCACTACTTCCTCCTCTCTGCCTTCCCGGGAAGTATCCCTGGATTCCTGAGAACGGTTCTGATCCTGGTTACGGTTTTGATTGTTGGATTGGTCCTGTGACGGATTCCTTCCGGATTCGTTTCTTTCCATTTTGTTTTTTTTTAAAGTGATAAAATAAAAAACAGTCTGCCGGAAAGTAGGATAAATAGGGTTGGGTTATTTGGACTTCCCAAAGAGATTATGATAGATAGCAGTGCCGTAAGCTTTTACCGTATCAGCGCCGGATTTAACTGTACTGGTAACTGAGTTTTCCACTGATTCACCAATCAGGGACCTTACAAGAGGGATGGCTTTGCCTAAAAACATATTCTTAGTCAGCAATCCAATCCCTATGCCTGCTACAGTTTTAAATACTCCCTCTCTTATTTCAGGAGTATGGGTAATTTTGCTGAAGGTATTTTTAATGATATTGACCGGTTTAAAGCTTTCCTTCACTTCGTGAAACTGCTCTTTTAATAAGCTTTCCTGGATGACCCTGCGCTTTTCCAGTTCAATGATAGCAGATTGCAGTTGATGTGCGTTCTCGATGGTCATATCAGGTTATTTAAAAAGCTTTTTAATGATCATGTCACTAACAGGAATTTTAATCCATTTGCTTCCGTTAGCTTTAAAAAGAAGTCCGGTAATAAGATATAGGGCAGCCAATACAAAAAAGCCATAATAGCTTTTCCCCAGCCATTCTCCAAGTAACAGGCCAATGCCTATATTCAGAAAAACAAAGAAGAAGGTCATTACAAAAACTGTAACTATCCTGTTCACAACAGATGAAATAAAATCTGCGCTTTTATTGATAGCCTGAAGTTTAAACAATTCCAACCTGGTTTCTATGTAATCCTTAGTCCTGTCAACAAGGGATTGTATACTGTCATCTGGCTGATTATCCATATGGTATTTATTACCGGAACTTCCTGTATGAGTTTGGTCGCGATTAGGCAAAACTGCGCTTTGTTTCATCTTTAATGTTTTGGGCGGTGTTCTGAGCATTAGACTGAACATTCTGAGCTGCATCTTTTCCTTTCTTCAAAAGGTCAGTTGCTTCGCCGCGGATGTTGTCGTACTTCTCTGAAATCGCTTCTCCCAATTCATTAAATTTGTTTTTTACTGTATCACCCCATTCGCCGCCTTTTTCTGATAATTTTTTGCGGGTATCTGTTCCTTTTTCAGGAGCATAAAGAACACCTAGTATGGCGCCGGCAGCCGCTCCAAGCAATAATCCGGTTAATAGTTTTGCACTCATAACTTAATTTTTTAAAATTTTAAAAAAGTTTTCTACCTTTTAGTAAACTAAAATTCTGCCAAATCTGAAATAACCTGACAGTCTGGGAAAGAAATCCTGGTTAAATATTTTTGAGAAATTAATTCCCCATAATTGGGTGCGTTACCTGCTAAAGATTAACGCTTTACCCTTGCCACAAATTTAAAAGGCCACAAATTTGCTTGTGTATTTACCTACTTTAACATCTAACTTATATTTACTGATATGGACCTTACCTCCGGATATCCTTATTCATTGATAAAAAATGGCCTTCCTTTTAATTATCCAAAACTTACTAAAGACATAAATTCAGATTTTGTGATATTAGGGGGAGGTATTTCGGGCGCTCTCATTGCCCATTATTTAACTGCTGAAGGTAAAGAATGTATCCTGATAGATGGTCGAACTATTGGGTTGGGGAGTTCCTGTGCGAGTACATCATTATTGCAATATGAGATTGATGTACCCCTGGTAACCTTGCAGGAAAAAATCGGAGAAGCTGGTGCAGTGCGGGCATATAAATGGTGTGAAGAAGCCATATTCCGGTTAGAAGATATAGCATCCGAAATCGGTTTCGGAGACTTTGAAAAGAAGGCAAGTCTATATTATGCTGAATCGGCAGCCGACCTTGGCCTGCTTGAGAAAGAATATGAATGTCGTAAAAAGGCAGGCTTCGGGGTTGAATGGTTAACGAGGCCCGAAATAGAACGTCAATATGCCTTCAGTGCGCCTGGAGGAATTCTTTCAACCAGTGCTGCACAAACAAATGCATATACTTTTACCCACTCGTTATTGCAATACAATTTGAAAAAAGGCCTCCAGGTATATGACCGTACATTGGCGGTAAAAATCAGTCATGAAAAGGACGGGGTGACTATTCAAACAGGTGATGGACGAACTATCAAGGCCCGTAAACTTGTTTATGCTAATGGGTATGAATCCGTTAATTACATTGATAAAAAGATTGTAGAGCTGCATAGTACTTATGCTTTGTGCAGTGAGCAAATGGCCCCGGGTGAAATGATCCTGGATGCGCATACCTTGTTGTGGAGTACTGGTAACCCTTACCTGTATATGCGAACTACTGCAGATAACCGTGTAATGTTAGGAGGAAGGGATGAACCATTTTACGACCCCGAAAAAAGAGATAAATTACTTGAAAAAAAAACCCGGGCGTTGCAACAGGATTACAAAAAACTATTTGGAAAAGATCTGAAAATGGAGTTTAGCTGGACAGGCACGTTTGGCAGCACGCAGGATGGGTTGCCATATATTGGCCCATACGAAAAACTTAATCACAGTTTTTTCGCCCTCGGATTCGGGGGCAATGGCATCACCTTTAGTTTAATTGCGGCAGAGATTTTGTCTAATACTCTAAAAGGAAAAAAGGACGCCTCTGGTCTTTTTACTTTTAACCGTTAGTATCCTGTCGTATGCAATCAAAGAAAAAGTCTAAAGGAGTCAAAGCTAAGTTTAACCAGTTTTCCACCTGGATCACCAAGGCTACAGGTACACCGGCGGCCTTTTTTATAGCTTTACTTATAATTATAGTATGGGCTATAAGCGGCAGGTTTTTTCATTATTCAGAGGTTTGGCAATTAGTAATTAATACCGGCACCACTATAATTACTTTCCTGATGATTTTTGTTATTCAACAGTCACAGAATAAGGATACTACGGCAATTCACCTGAAGCTTAATGAACTCATCGCTTCCAATGAACTTACCAGTAACCGGTTGGTGGCGAGTGAAGACTTAACCGACGAAGAGCTTGAAGTAATTAAAAAATATTATCAGAAGTTATCTGATCTTTCGAAGCGGAAACAGACATTATTCGAGTCGCATTCACTGGATGAAGCCCAGGAAGATTCAGACAACAAAGCGCAGTCAAATAAAACATCTAATCGTAAACCAAAAAAACAAACATCATGAACCGCTTACAATTACCCTTATTAAGTGCCCTGCTCTTTGTAGTTATTACTATGTCGAGTTGTGAAGCCATTGCAGGAATTTTTAAAGCAGGTATGGTTACCAGTCTGGTTATTATTGCTATAATAGTAGGTTTGGTATTATACTTCGTGAACAGGAGCAAGAAATAATAATAATAAAAATTCTCATCTATCAACAGCCATATTCTGCAAAGAGTATGGCTGTTGATTTATATAGATTCAGGCATAACGGGATCTGTAATATCGCCTTTAGTTTCAGGCGGCAGCACGATGGGAGGCAAGGATTTTTTTCTTCGTATCAGGTTAATCTTTTCAATACGGCGATAAATTTCTCCACGTTCGGTATCATCACCCATCATTGTTCCCCAGGGTTTCAGATCTTCTATCCGGTCAAAGATGATTTTAAAAATTGCAATTACCGGTAAGGCTAAGAATATCCCTGGTAAGCCTATGAGGGTTCCACCTATAATAACACCAATAATAGTTACGAGTGCATTTACTCTTACTTTGGAACCCACGATCCGGGGCATCAGGAAATTTGAATCTATAAAGTGAATCACTTCAAAAGAAATTATTATCCATAATACATCACTTAGATCTTTTGAGGTGGTAAGCGTAATCAGTACTGTAAATATGATACCCGCCAAAATGCCTACATATGGAATGATATTAAGTATGGCTGAGAACACTCCCAGGAATATGGCGTATTTGACTCCTATTATAAATAAAGCCAGCGTGTATGCCATTGCGACAATTCCCATTTCTATCACCAGGCCTAGCATATAATTCTGCACAATTCCCTTGGAAGCCAGCAGTACTTCGTTAATCTCCGGTTCTTTTGCTTTTGCGAATACAGCGAAAATAAACCGCTTGATCATATGACGGTAGTACAATATCAGGAAAGTGTAAATAGCTACCAGGATAATATAAAATAAAGTATGTGTGATGGTAAAGACAGTCTGGCTGATTACCAGGCCCCCCGAATCTTTTACTTTGCCTGTGGCATCGTTTATCAGGGCTGTCTGCTCACGTGAACTTATGCCGAAGCGGTGTTGTACCCAACGTTGTAAAGTAGAATAGTGAGTTTGAAGGTTCTTTTTGAGGGTGGGGATATCATCCAGGAAACTACTAAGCTGGTGAGAAAAGAAATAGATAATTGCCCCGATCACTGACAGTGCCATGATTACCGATAAGAAATTTGCCATCGACTTTGGCAACCTGGCTTTATGCTCCAGGAAGTTTGTAACCGGTAACAGAAGGATGGAAAGAAGGATAGAAAAAACAAAAGGTATCACTACGGTCTGTCCCTGCACTACGAAAACGCAGAGTAATAACACCATGAGCAACTTGAAAGTAAATTGAATGTAAAACGGGAGCTCACGAAAATTGACCATATATATAGTTATGCTTAAGCAGTTAATTAACCAGGAAGCCCTTCAGGCCATATTCAGGTGATTCTATTGCATATACTACACTGTTGAGGCTAGGCTCAGCTTTATTTTCAAATCGAAAACTTTCAGTGATCATCAACTCGTACCCCCGGAAATTTAAACCCTTTTCACAACAATGAAAGAAAATGTCATTCTTAATGAAGTTATATGTGTAACCGTTTTTCTTTAATTCCAAAAGAGCGGAGACCAGGGCAGGAGTTGTCATATATTATATTTATGGGTGTTTCCAATTAAAAGGAAGAGCCTATCCCGGCACCAGGCCTTCAAATCGTGCTGAGTTTAAAAGTCTTATTTTCATGAAAGTAAAATGCAGTGCTTTTAACTGGCACATCAACATATCCCGCAAAGCCGGGAGCAATATTCCTTCATTTAAAATATTACGGTAGGCTGCCAGTATAAAATTTTCATTCCGGCTGCAGATATAATTTAGTTCATTTCCGGGATGTTCATTTTGAGGAGCTTCCAGGGCATTGGCACCTTGCAGGTCTTCTAAAGTAGGCCGTGGAAATTTAATGATACCCATTTCTTTCAGGTGAGAACAGAGCTCATCTACATATTGGTAACTTTCTGTGGAAAGGCCATACAGTGCTGTACGTAAAGAGGTATCCTGCACTTCATTTGCCACCATTTCCAATTCATCATGGGTATGCGTGAGCGAATAAAGCAAGCCTTTAAACTTTTCAACAAATGTAGAATTCATGATTTCCATTAGAGCCCGTTAATTAGATCAGGCGTTACCGCGAATAATTTTTAAGAGAAAAACGATTATGGCAATTACCAACAGAATGTGAATTAAACCTCCGGCATGAAATCCGAGAAAACCTATAGCCCAACCGATAATAAGGATAACAGCGATAATGTAAAGTAGGTTGCCCATGATGTAGAATTTAAAAGGTTATAAAAGAATAATAATAGAAAATACTTTGCCAGAGTTACGAATACCTAAATGATGGTGTAGTAATTTGGAATAACCACCAGGTAACAATTCACGAGGAAATAATTCTACAACCGTAGAAATTAAGTGACTAATTCATAAGATGTTCAACTGTTTTATAAATAACGTCGCGGGTAAATGGTTTGCTGATAAAATAATCAGCTCCTTCTGTTAGGGCCTTTTGGCGGTCAACGGCAGTATCGTGGGCCGTGATCATAACAATTTTTACAGTAGGGTAATGATTCTTGATGTATTCAATAAAATTAATTCCTAAACCATCTGGTAAATGATTGTCAAGAAAGATAATACCAGGGGTATCCTTTTTCAAAGCTAAAGCCGCATCAGTAAGTGTATTGACGTAATCTGTATCGAGGTTTTTTTGCTTCAGTAAAGTGCTCAACAGGTAGCAGATATCAGTTTCGTCATCAATAATTAAAACTTTCAAAATATCGTCGTTTAATAAACTAGATGTGTATTTCATATAAATAGCTTTATCCTGGGTTTAAAGTCAATTTTATTGCCAACCCTTCTCAGAATAAAGTTTCAATACATACAATACTCATTAATAACGCCATAATAGAAGCAAAAAACATACCTTACCCTAAATATTTTTTATAACCTATTAACCTTCAACCAACAACGGATTTGTTTTTAATAGTTAATAATTTATTTATTTGATGGTTAAGTGGCAGGATAAAAAAAACGCCACATTTGATTGGGGAATTTCTTACATGGTATAATTATAGTTAAAGACTAAATGGAAAAAACTGTATAATGCGGAAAAAGGTGGTAGGCTTTTTTAAGTTTATAAAGCAGGTGGTAGTAGAATATATTGCTGACAATGTGCTTAAATACAGTGCATCCCTTGCTTATTATACTACTTTATCCCTGGCGCCAATGCTGATAATTATTATTACAGTAAGTGGATGGCTTTTTGGAAAGGAAGCTATGCGGGGAGAAATATATGGTGAATTAAACGGGATGGTGGGATCTGATGCGGCTCTTCAGATTCAGAGTACTATCCAGAATATACACCTTAACAGTAATACTCCATTTGCCACTTCTATAAGTTTAATTGTTTTGCTGATAGGCGCTACCGGTATCTTTGGAGAAATACAGGATTCTTTGAATAAAATATGGGGTTTGAAGACCACTTCAAAAAGAATATGGTGGAAAATGGTACTTAACCGGCTGATCAGTTTTTCTATAATTATCAGCCTGGGATTTGTTTTGGTAGTTTCCCTGTTATTGAATGCAGTAGTGGCTGCCTTAAGTAAGAAACTCACTTTATTACTTGGTGGAACCGGAGAAAACCTGATTTTAATAGTCGATAATATTATATCCGTAGCAATAACCACGGCCATGTTCGCTTCGATTTTTAAAATTTTACCAGATGCCCGCATACGCTGGAAAGACGTGTTCATTGGTGCATTTATAACGGCTGTACTGTTTATGATAGGCAAATTGGGTATTGGCTATTATTTAGGTCACAGTAATTTAACTACTATGTTTGGCGCTGCCGGTTCAGTGATCGTGATAATGATATGGGTATATTACAGTTCCGCTATCCTTTACCTGGGTGCAGTTTTCACTAAGGTGTATGCGACTGACTTCGGCGGTAAAATCCGGCCTAATGATTATGCTGTCTGGATCAAAGTGGAAGAAGTGCCGGTTCCCAATGTAACATTGAATGAAGAAACCAATTTACTATTATAAAAATAATATATGAACAAAAAGGTACTGATAATTGATGATGACCTTGATATGTGTATGCTTTTGAGCAAGTTTTTATCACGCAAGGGTTACGAAGTAGATACCGCTCATTCAGGCGCTAAAGGGCTGGCTAAATTCAAAGAAAACAATTTCGATATTGTGCTTTGTGATTACAGGCTTGGCGACAAGGAAGGAAAAGATGTATTGGTTGAAATTAAAAATCATGCACCACATACTATAGTGCTTATTATTACCGGTTATTCGGATATTAAAACCGCGGTAGATGTGATTAAACTGGGTGCGTATGATTATATCACCAAGCCTCTCATCCCCGACGAAGTGTTGAATGTTCTTAACGCAGCAATTAATGCACCACAGGAAGCAGCGCCGCAATTAACAACCACCCCTTCAGTTGCCCGTAACAGCAGCAAAAAGCAGGTAACACTAAATAATGAATACCTGGTGGGGGAGGCCGGCACCACCCAGGAACTATATCGCCAGATAGAAATAGTAGCTCCCACAAACTACAGCATTATCTTATATGGGGAAAGCGGAACAGGAAAGGAAGTGATAGCTAAAACCATTCATAGTCTGAGTGACCGCGCTGACAAGCCATTTGTGGCAATGGATTGCGGAACCCTTTCCAAAGAGCTGGCTGGTAGCGAATTGTTTGGGCATGTGAAAGGAGCCTTCACCGGTGCGCTTAATGACAAGGAAGGTCACTTTGAACTGGCTAACGGTGGTACACTCTTCTTAGATGAAGTGGCGAACCTTTCTGTAGAAATCCAGGCCTCGCTGTTACGTGTGATACAGGAAAGGAAATTCAAACGTGTGGGTGGTAACAAGGAAATGCCTGTAGATGTACGGGTAATTGTGGCATCAAATGAAAACCTGCAGGAAGCATACCGGAAGGGGAAGTTCAGGGAAGATCTTTATCACAGGTTCAACGAATTTTCTATCAACCTGCCTGCATTAAGGAATCGTAAAAAGGACATTCCGTTATTTGCTGATTTCTTCCTGCAAAAAGCCAAAGCAGAATTAGACAGGGATATTGATGATTTCGATAACGAAGTGATGGAGATGTTCACCAACTATTCCTGGCCGGGGAACCTGAGAGAATTCCGTAATGTGGTCCGCAGGTCTGTATTATTAACCACCTCAGGAAAAATATCCAGCAAAACTTTGCCTTGGGAAATAACCAATCCTACTGCACAACTGGATCACTCCGGCAAAGACGCACCGATGAAAATGCCGGAAGAAACAGGTGGAATAAAAAAAGATTTTGACCTGAAAGATGCAGCTACCAAAGCCGAATACGAGGCCATTATGAAGGTATTAAAAGAAGTAAATTTTAATAAAACCCGTGCGGCAGAAATTTTAAGAATTGACCGGAAAACATTGTATAATAAAATCAAGAGTTACGAGGAATCGAACAATTAACAAAGGATATTTTTTGAGACTTGCCACCCAGGACCGGGATTAAAAAATCGGTATAAAATTGGATGGTTAAGAGTTACAAATTATTCCCTAACCTTAATAGCAAATTATGGCACATGCACATACAGAGATGACGACACTTAGCCAGATACTGGAAAGACTAAGACTTAAAAAGCAGGACAATGAATTCAGGATGACTGAAAAAGGTTTCGGCCCGGGTACCGGTAAATATTATGAACCTACAGATCTGAAGATTATAAAAACTTATCGGTTTGAGGGAGAATCTGATCCTTCAGATAATGCAATCTTATATGTGTTGGAAGGAAAAGACGGCAGCATGGGTTACAGTCTTGATGCGTATGGCGTATATAGCAACCATGATGATGACAGGTATGATGATTTTATCCGGCATATTCCAATGGAAGAGCGTGATGAAAAACACATTTTTGGTGACCTTAAGACTTAAGAAGTAATAGTATTCTATAGTCCAGCCCTCAGATAATCAGGTCCTACCCTATAAACTAAATAACTACGAATGCAAGCAGACGATCAGGTCATCCGGATATTAATCGTGGATGATGATGAAGATGACTTTTTCATAACTACTGAATACATAAAGAATGTCCGGTCAAATACCTTTCATATAGAATGGTGTTATAGGTTTGATGAGGCTTTGGATCATATCTCTAAAAAGAATTTTGATATATATCTCATCGATTATCACCTTGGGGCTAAAACCGGACTCGAGTTGATTAAGGAGGCGGTGAGAAATAACTGGGAACAGCCTTTTATCCTATTAACAGGAAAGGGTAACCAGCAGATTGATATTGAAGCTATGCAGGCCGGTGCGGTTGATTACCTTATTAAATCAGAACTCGATACTGAAAAGCTGGAACGTTGTATCCGCTATTCAATGGAAAGGGCAAAGTCTATCAAAGCGCTGAAAGCCAACGAAAGGAAATTCAGGAACATATTTGAGCGCTCGGCTGACGCGGTTTTTATCGCTAATGAGCAACTGGTTTTCCGGGATATAAATGATGCTGCTGCTAAACTTTTCGAATTCAGTAAACCTGAATTACTTACCACCAGTTTATTTTCTCTTATTACAGGGGAAGAGCAAAAGGCAAATCTTAAAAACGAATTGATCTCCAGCCGGGAAGTTGACGGTTTGGAGCTGGTGGTTAAAACTAAATCTGATACGCTGAGATATTGCCTCCTGTCACTTTCAAAAGAACAGAATGCAGATGGGTATTATTTCCAGGGAATTATCCATGACATCACGAATTTAAAAAAAGCAGAGAAAGCCACCCTGCGGATGGAGAAGCGGGGAGTAGCAGACAGGCTGGTGCATGTATTGGCACATGAGGTGCGTAATCCACTGAATAATATAAATCTCTCACTCGAACAATTAAGCCCGGACCTTGAAAATACAGACTCACAGATATATGTTGAAATCATAAGCCGCAACAGTAAAAGGATTGAAGATCTTATTACGGAATTGCTGAGTTCCAGTCGCCCGGCACAAATAATAGAGCAGCAGGAGTCATTACGCCGGATCATCGAGGAAAGCCTGACTTCGGCAAAAGACAGGATAATGCTTAAGAAAATTGAATTGGTTACTTGTTTTCCCGATGAAGAAATTATGTTGCTGGCTGACTCTGAAAAACTGAAGATAGCCTTATTGAATATTATAATTAATGCAGTAGAAGCCATGGACCAGGCAAATGGCCGGTTAGAAATATCCTTAAGCCTGGTAGATGATAAACCACAGGTAATTATTAAAGATAACGGTTGCGGGATTACAGAGGAAAATTTATCAAGGTTGTTCGAGCCTTATTTCACTGCCAAAAGAAATGGAATGGGCCTTGGATTGGCGACTACATTGAATATACTTCAATCACATAAAGCTGATGTAGAAGTACAATCAAAATTAAATGAGGGCACAAGTTTTATTATCACTTTTAAAGTAGGCTGATCCTATTTATAGTCTGCAGAATATAGCGGAAGAATCTGGATAACCTGTTCCACAAAAAGAGGATCTATCTGGCTGATGATTGAAGAAGAGTTGCCTAGAATCTGCCATTCATCATTGTCCATATCAACCAACGTGTACATGTACTTTTTATTGACGTTGTAAATCTCGTATAATTTGTGTTTGCCTTTCATAAATCCGAAAAATCCGAATGATATAAGCTTGTCTTCAGCCGTATGTTGAGTGTGCCATATTAGAAGCTTAGGAACGTGTATTGGGTTCTTGATAAAGGAATGAACCTGTTTGCCCACTTCTTTTGCCAAGGCGGTAAAACCAAGATCTTCTTCCAGCCATTCACCGGTCTCCACATCTGTATAAAATATATTTTCATATTCATTCTTAAATGAGACTTTGAACATATGATGATGACGGTGAGATATTTCAGTAACCCAGGCGAATGTTTCAACTCCATCCAGGTGTAGATATATGATATTGCTCATAAACTTGTTTTCAAGAATAATTCACAAATCCTGCCAGTAATTATACGATATATACAGTGGAAAAAATCATTACATATTACTCATAAAGGGAGATATTTAAGCTAAATACAGACTAAATGAAGCAGTTTGTAGAATAAATTCCCATATGGGATATAACCAATGAGCAATTAGCTTCTCATTGAACCTGTTGTACCAGGGTTACTTTAATACGACATTAGCCTTAATAGAATAAGTACACACACAATTCCCAATAGCAAAAGGAGCAGTTTAATTACAGTAGCAGCAGTTAATCCCAATATTGTCAAAGCTTTGTTTTTGCTTTTATATACCAGCAGAATAAGTAATAAGCTTCCGGTTAAAAATATAATTATATAAGTAAGCAAAGAAAAGTTGACAGGCATTACCGTTATGGTTTTAACTGTTGAATGATCAATTATGGTGAGCGCTTTGATAATACACGCTGGAGATAGAACGGACGTCGCCTGCAATCAATTTAGTATGAGCAGCACAAATATTGTTGACGCTGATATTTGCATCGCTTTTGAAAATATTCTTTGGATAAGAACAAAACAGGCAGAATTTTTCTTCCGCGCATAGTTTAGTCCAAAGGCTTTCTAAGTGGTGAGTAGCTTCTTCCATTCCTTTACTCCAAAGCAGGGCTACCATTTCCCCATAAGCCCGGAAGCTACGTTTGGATTTGCCTTTGGCCTGGGTAAACAATTTTCGCATCGTCTCTAAAAATCTGGTCTCATCCGGCAAGCCATTAACCATAAATGTGGCTAATGTTTCTTCTGCATCAAGGGGAATATAACGGCCGGAATTTATTAATTGATTGATGTCATGATTTAGAAAGAACAGGCGGTTATGTAATGCGGTAAGGTGATCTGCGCTGGCTATTGTAATTATACTTTCACCTTCATTGAGACCACTATCCACAAATCCAACCAATGAGTCAAGTAGTACTTCGTCATTTTCATAAATCTGAACCAGGTGGTCCTTGGGGGCTACTTCACTCCAGAATAACGAAGTGGCACATTTATGCCAGTATTTAGGTGGTTGAATAAGCATTCACTGTAGTATTATTTCTATAAACATACAATAATATAATTAATATGAGTAATGCGTATAAAAATATATAGTATATAAAAAAAGGGGACTAAGAAAGTCCCCTTTAAAATAATGTGATAAGGTTTACCTCACCAATTGCAGTTCGTCAATAATATTTTTTGCACCACCCAACTTATCGATACACCATAATACATATCGCACATCCACGCAAATCGTCCGGTTGAGGTCTTTATCAAAAGCAATCTTATGACTTAATGCTTCGTAATTGCCGTCAAAGGCGAGACCAATCAGGTTCCCTTTACCATCCATTACCGGGCTACCGCTGTTTCCACCGGTTATATCATTGGTAGTGATAAAACCAATTACCAGGTCATTGCGTGACCTGTCTATATACTGGCCAAAGTCTTTTTTACGGAGCAGGTCTATTTGTTTTGCGGGTAAATCAAATTCGTAATCACCGGGTACATATTTTTCAAGGATTCCCTTACTGGTTGTAACATAATCATAAAACACGGCATCCCGCGGCTTGTAGCTCTTTACGCTACCGTAGCTGACACGCATGCTGAAGTTGGCATCAGGATACATTTTTGCAGCCGCAGACGGGTTCATTTCCATGATTCCTTTCATGTAAGATTTATTCAGTTCATTATTACGGCTGACAAAAACTGTGTATAAGGATGAATATTTTGTATTGTAATTTTTTACGAATGAGGAGGCAAAATCAAACGCAGGATCGGCCTGTAATGTAACAGCATCCGGGTTGGCCATGAAGGCGCTCCATTTAGTATCATTCAGAATTAATGTATTATTTACCACATCAGCAGCCCACTTTTTATAAGTCTGTTCGTCGTTAAGATCTCCGTAGGAAGCCTTGATCTTTTCATAAAAACCAATAGGGTGTTGATCTTTGCTGACATCAGTATAGAAACGCATGGCCACAGCAGCCAATATTTTTTCATCACTTGGCCTGTCGTAAGCTTCCAGGAAATTTTTCCTTTGTGCATCGGCAGCGTCGGCAGCTTTTTTTATATCCGCTGACGTGGTTCCTGGTTTTACCATTGCAGCTTCCAAACCCATCAGTGAAGAAGCGAAGCCTGATAAGGATGATCCCAGAATTCCTTCACGCAGGTACACCCTTCCCTTACTGTAAGGACTCCAGGCAGCATAGTTTTTTGCATATTCAGGAAACAGGTCCTGGTATTCATTTTTACCTGCAGACCAACGGGAAAAATTTTGTTCATACTGGCGTTTCTGATCTTCAGTTTTGAACTTTACTAATTGCTTGGTTTCTCCTTCGAAGAATTTCCAGTAATTGGCAATACCGGCATAATCAGAAGATAATTTTAATTTTACTGCCGGGTCTTTGATCATTTGCTCATGCATATACTTTAAACGCATGTCGCGCAAACCAACCAATGATGGATTTTCTATTTCGTTTTTTAATTTGATACCATAACTGGTTTCATAACGGTTTGTGCCACCAGGATATCCGTAAATCATAGCATAATCCCCATCCTTATAACCTTTTAAACTTACCGGCAAAAAGTGTTTAGGTTTAAAAGGTACATTGTCTTTACTATATGTAGCCGGTTTGCCATTCTTATCTGCATACACCCGGAAAACAGAAAAATCGCCGGTATGACGAGGCCACTCCCAGTTATCAGTATCACCACCAAATTTTCCTACACTTTCAGGAGGGGCACCAACCAGGCGTATATCCCTGTAGGTTTGGTACACATACATAATGTATTGATTGTTGTTGAACATGCTGTAAATCCTGCCTGCCTTATCATTTTCTTTATCAGCTACTTTATCCGTGATGGTTTTGTACACATCCTGGATCTTCTTAACACGGTCAGCCCAGGCTAGTCCTGCGAGGCCGGCTTCTACTTCTTTGGTCACATCAACTATCTTATCCAGGAACTGCACGGTCAGGCCGCTTTTAATTTCCTGGTCTTTATTAAAAGCATAAAATCCATCCCGCAGGTAATTATTCTGCACACTGCTTGCACCGGCGATGGCGCCGTAACCGCAGTGGTGATTGGTAAATATCAATCCCTGGTTGCTTACAATCTCACCTGAACAACCACCACCGAAGATGATAATCGCATCTTTAATGGAAGCTTTGTTTACAGAATACAACTGTTCCTTAGTAAGTTTAAGGCCTTTCTTAACCATGTCATTGTACACCTGCTGGCCCAATAACATAGGTAACCACATACCTTCGTCAGCGCGTGCTGACAAAAGACTGGCAACGAGTACCAGCGATAATAATATTTTCTTCATACTTGTTTTTTTTGTGCAACAAACCTAAGTCAAAAAAGTAATAATCAGGCTGTAGAAAAAGACAACTTTAACAAGTAAGAACATTTTTGAACGAAAAATTATGTGCACACTGCACTTAGCTGGCCGTCGGTAATATTACAATAGGCAAAAGAGCCGCAATAATTTATATTTGTTCCCTTATCAACACCCGGTAAATGGCTATAATCGACATTAAACTTCCTCATTACATTGCCAAGGCATTAAAGATTCCTGTGAGCGACCCGCGTCGGCAGCAGATCCAGGTTTTAAAAAAATTGATGAAGAAGGCCCGTTTTACCCAATTTGGACAATTATATAAATTTGATGAACTGCTACTTAGCCGTCATCCTGCGCGCGCATTTCAAAATACAGTGCCAACCTATAATTACAATAAGATATATAATGAATGGTGGTATAAAACCCTGGAAGGCACACCTGACGTTTGCTGGCCGGGGGTCATAAAATATTTCGCTCTTAGTAGTGGCACGAGTGAAGCTGCCAGTAAGCATATACCGGTAACGAATGACCTGTTAAAAAGTAATAATATTACCAGTATCAAGCAGTTGCTGACACTGGCGCGTTATGATCATGTGCCCAAAAGTTCGATAGGCAAGGGCTGGCTGATGCTGGGTGGTTCTACCCAACTGCAAAAAGGTCCAACTTATTATGCAGGCGATCTTAGTGGTATTCAGCAAAAAAAGATTCCCTTTTGGTTCCTGGGGCTCGGAGTATATAAACCCGGCAGGAAAATAGCGAAGGTGAAGGATTGGGCTGCGAAACTGGAGGAAGTGGTGGAGAACGCACCGGACTGGGATATTGGTTTTATCCTGGGTGTTCCGGCCTGGCTGCAACTCTGTATAGAAAAGATCATCGAGCGCTACCAATTGAATAACATTCATGAAATGTGGCCTAACCTGGCTTTTTATATTCATGGCGGAGTAGCCATGGATCCTTATAAAAAAGGTTTTGAAAAATTGATGGGCAAGCCCATCACCTATATTGAAACTTACCTGGCCAGCGAGGGTTTTCTCGCCTTTCAAACCAGGCAGGGAGCAAAGGGTATGCAACTGGCATTAAACAATAATATCTTTTTCGAATTTGTACCCTTTGACGACAGGAATTTTGATGCCGATGGTAATATGGTGGAAGATCCCGAGGCCTTGATGATACATGAAATAAAAGAGGGGAAAGATTATGCCTTGCTGATAAGTACCAATGCAGGAGCATGGAGATATGCCATAGGCGATACCGTAAGGTTAGTTGACCGGGAAAAAAGCGAGATCATTATTACCGGACGCACTAAGCATTTCCTCAACCTGGTAGGTGAACACATAAGTGTGGATAATATAAACAAGGCCGTAGAAATGGCAGCGGCTGAACTTAATATCATCATCCCTGAGTTTACTGTTTCCGGAATTCCTTACGACAACTTTTTTGCGCATAAGTGGTATCTTGCTTCTGATGACGAGGTAGACCCGGTTCTGCTGGCCGGGGTGATAGATGATAAACTTAAGGTACTTAACGATGATTATGCAGTGGAAAGACGCCACGCATTAAAAGCTGTAGTAGCAGAAGTATGGCCCCAGCAGGTTTTTATGGATTTCATGAATAATAAAGGCAAGATAGGAGGGCAGCACAAGTTTCCACGCGTGGTAAAAGGAAAAATCCTGGAAGAATGGCAATCTTTTTTATTGCAGGCTGCTAAAAAGAAAACCTATCACTCAGCAAATATTAAGGGATGACAGATGCTATTTTATCAGGTTTGTTATTGGGGTTAGCACTGGTCTTCTCTGTAGGCCCGGTAATATTTACCATCATTAAATTACGTATCAACTATGGTTTAACCAGTGCTTTCTTTTTTATTACCGGAGTCTGGCTGAGTGATATCCTTTGGGTTTTTACTGCCAATTTTTTTGGCGAGCTGCTGGGTGAACTGATAGAATATAAAACGATTATCGGCTCAACCGGTGGCACTTTTTTAGCCGGTATGGGAATCTACTACCTGTTCTTTAAAAAATACCATTCCAAAGAAGAGTTAGACAGTGGAATTAAGATTGCCAATACCACTCATCTCCGCCTTTTCCTGACAGGATTTATAATTAATACACTTAACCCCGGGGTTATAGCTCTCTGGTTTGCAGCCGCCACCAAATCTCTTACTAATTCCACGAATGAAAAGATCGTGATATTTTCAATTTGCCTGTTACTGAACATGGGCGCTGATGTGTTTAAAATAAACCTGGCAGGTAAACTTCGCAAGAAACTTACCGAAAGAAATATCAAAATTATTAATAAAATATCCGGACTGCTGTTCCTGATATTTGGAGTAGTACTTATCGTGGGCGTACTTTATGCAGCTTCAAAAATGAAATAATGAAAAGTGTTTTTTTATTTTTTCTATTATTTTGCCTGGCAGTTCCAGGGTTTTGCCAGACTGCAGATTTCATTGTATTAAAAAAGAAAGGAAAAACTGTTCATTCCTGGTATGAGGGGGTGGATATTTCTTTTGTTACTACCGGTGGTGCATACCGCAACGGGCTTGTTTCGGGAATCAGCAATGATAGTATCCAGGTAAAAGAATTTGTAGTTCGTAATATTCCCACAACATATGGCACCTTCATCCGTGATACAGCCGGAAGTTTACGCTACCTCTATCATTATAAAGAAATCAGCCACGTGGATCTGCCACGCAAACGCGGATTTAACCTGCAGGTCAGCGGTGCCTCGTTAATGGGGGGCGGAATCTTGTTAGTGTTGGGCAGCGGGGTGGTGTACCTGGCTGACAGGTCAAAATACAGCCCGGAATTAATGATAGGTGCCTTGGCCCTTACAGGTATTGGATACCTGCTTAATAAACTATCTTCCCGCCCGGTCATTGCAGGTAAAAGGGGATATTCGCTTCAGTACATCTCTATCAAACCCTGAGGCATGGAGACAGGTAACAGAACTGATTTTAAAAAGCATTTATATGAACATGTAACCGGGCTTTTGGCCGGTCGCATAGCCGTGAGTAAGTCAGCAGTAAATGATGCACAGGCTACTGCCAACGAAGAAGGAAAAAGCAGTGCCGGAGATAAGTATGAAACTTCCAGGGCAATGAGTCATTTGGATAAGGAGATGTATGGCCGGCAACTGGAAGCCAATACAAAGGAAATGACTGCCTTACTGTCGCTGGACGTGCTGCGAGCAATGGATACAGTTAGTGCCGGCAGTTTGATAGATTGCGGTACCAGCTTTTTCTTCATTGCTGCAGGGATAGGAAGAATCAGTTTTATGAACCAGGATGTATATTGTCTCTCCCCTGTGGCACCTTTAGCCCAGGCTTTAAAAGGCAAAAAGGCGGGTGATGTTTTCAGGATGGGAAAGAATGAATTCATGATAAAAGCAATCTGCTGAATAAATCAATTGTATGGCGGAACAAAAAAAAAGCACCTGGCGGAAATTCACAATGCTCCTGTTGTGGGTATTCCTGGCGCATTTTGTATATATTCTGCTGACCCGTTTCCTGAATCCGCCGGTTACTATTACACAAGTGGTGAGCCTGGCACAGGGCAATGGCTTAAATAGGGATTATATCGGCTATGATGAGATGGGTGCTAATATAAAGCTGGCCGTAATGGCTGGGGAAGACCAGTTGTTCCCCGACCACAATGGCTTCGATATTAAAAGTATCGAACGTGCTATGAAGTACAATGAGAAGCATCCTGCTAAAAGAGGGGCCAGTACTATCAGCCAGCAGGTGGCCAAGAATGTATTTTTATGGCAGGGTGGTGGTTACTTCCGCAAAGGTCTTGAAGTATATTTTACTTTTATGATTGAAAAGGTGTGGAATAAAAAGATCATCCTTGAAAGATACCTGAACGTTGCCGAAACGGGGCGTGGGATTTTTGGAGTACAGGCTGCTGCAAAAGCGTATTATAATAAAAATGCGAAGGACCTGACGAGAATCGAAGCCGCCCGTATAGCGGCATGCCTCCCTAACCCGAAAAAATATACTGTAGTGCCTTTAAGCAGGTACGTGAGTATCCGTTCATCCATACTACTCCGGAATATGGCGAACCTGGAAGGTGATCCTGATATCAGGAACCTGCTTAAATAAAAAATATCAACTGAGGTTTTCTACCGCTCTAATGGCTTGTGTCAACCGCGCTTCATAATTGCCTTTAATTTCTACCCAGGGTATATTTTGCTGAACCATCGCATCCTTGTAATAACTGAACAGCCGGTTCCGCGTTTCAGGGTCCGGGTATTCCCTGAGTTCATCCTGCTCCCAGGGCAGGTCTGTCTGGCATAATAAATAAAGATCGTATTTCCTGAGAGCAATCTGTTGCAGCACCCGGTTGTCACAACTGTTAAAAACAAATTCACTCCATACCTTGATTACATAGAGGTCAGTATCTATAAAAAGTTTTTTTACATCATCACTTTCATTTAACAACTGCCTGTACAATTTATCTTCACCTGAAACCTGCCCACGTGCAATTTCGGAGAGTGTAGCCAAGGTATATTCTTTGCCATTCATCTCCAGGTATTCACGGGCGAATTCCGGCACCCAGGAGGTTTTATAATGCGCTGCAAGCTGGCGGCATAAAGTGCTCTTGCCGGTAGACTCAGGCCCGATAACTACTATTTTTTTAACTGGCATGTCTTGATTTTTTATTCCATTCTAACCAACCGGCGACTGAAAGTATAAGTAACACCAGGTAGTACACGCTGGTAAATACATAACCTTTTACAAAATACAAAGGTATAGAGGCTATATTGGTAATAGTCCACCATATCCAGCTTTCTACTTTTTTACGGGTCATCAGCCACATCCCGGTGAAGGCAGAAGCGCTGGCCAAAGCATCAGCCCAGGGAATGGCACCGGGCGCAAATTCTTTTTTTAACTGCACCAGTGAAAAATAAATCACTATGAAAAAAGAAATAAAAAACAGCAGGTGTTGTATCCATTCGCGTTTACCCGCCCGGGTTATAAGCAATACCGGCTGGTGACTTTTATCCTTCCGGCTCCATAAAATCCAGCCGTAAATACTCATAATGGTATAATACAGGTTCACAGCGGCTTCTCCCAGGAGATGTCCTTTGAAACTTAAATATATATAAAAGAGTGTATTTACAAGCCCAACCGGGTATACCAGGATGTTTTCTTTCTTACTGTAGTACACGCTGAGGATGCCGGCAAATACCGCTACATATTCTATCCAGCCGGTTTGTTTCATGCCTGCAATAAATTGCTCCAGTAAATCCTGTATCATATAGTATTGAAAGTAAAACTTTATCTCTTTGCCACATTAAATTTTCATAGATTTCTGGAATGATAAAGAAGATCAGCCTTTACCTGATGGTCACCTTATATTTTTTTGCCGGCCTCAATCATTTTATAAGGCCCGAAAGTTATAAGAGCATGATACCACCTTACCTCTCATTTCATTCCGTAATTAATTATGCTTCCGGGTTCCTGGAAATTTTCCTCGCCTTCTTGCTGCTTATACCTGCTGCGCGCGCATTCAGTGCGGGAGTGATCATGTTGATGCTGGTAGCTTTCCTGCCGGTTCATATTTACATGGTGCAAACGGGTTGGTGTATACAGGGGAAGTGTCTGCCGGAATGGATGACCTGGGGGAGACTGTTGCTTCAGCCCCTGTTGATATTTTGGGCCTGGAAAGTGCGCCAACAGGCAAAAATAAAAGGCAATAAAAAAGGAGCAGAAAGTGCTCCTTGATACATTCTTATACATGATTATTACTCTGCTTCTGCTACTACTTCCTTTACCTCGGGGATCATGCGCTTCATCATTCCTTCAATACCGGCTTTTAAAGTGATCATAGAAGAAGGACAACCACTACAGCTGCCCTGTAACATCAGGTTAACTTTGCCGTCTTCATAACTTTTAAACTGGATAGCACCGCCATCCATTTCTACTGCAGGCTTTACATAATTTTCAAGCAATTCTTTTATACGCTTAACTACGTCATCATCATCGGCATTCACTTCGTTACTGCTTTCGGACTTCATTGTAGCAATTTCCTCCTCGTTCACTACCGGCTTACCTTCCTCCAGGTATTCTTTTAAGAATTGCTTAATGGCGGGTATCACATCCTGCCAGTCATCTGTTTCTCCAGTCTTGGTTAGCGTCACAAAATTACTGGCAATAAATACAGATTTTATAAAAGGGAAGGTAAATAGTTGCTGTGCCAGGGGAGAGGGTTTTGCACTCGCTTCATCCGGCAGGTCAATACTCTTGCCTGGGTACAATAATTTGTTAGCCACGAACTTCATGGTTTCGGGGTTCGGCGTCATTTCGGTGTAAATACTAATAACCGGATTTCCTGTTTTAATCATAATCTTTAAATTTTAACCCCGCATGGGTTTTGGCAAAGTTACAAAATTCCCGGCCCTGTCTTTTCTCTTTGTAACATCCGGAGCGGATATTTCTCATTTCGAAAGAAATAGCTCTTTACTGATGTTTTATACGGCAAACAGGCAGTTTTAAAAGCTTTCATCCTGGTCAAGTATATGCAGTTTTGCATAATTTAACATGATCTTTTTTTCTCCGTTCATTTTAAATACGATGGTAGCAATTGGATTATGTGCTGCGCCTTCCATTTTCATTACTTCTCCAAATCCAAATTTCTGGTGCTCAACCCGGTCTCCTTGTTTTAACCGGGATATATCACTGGCAATAAAGTTTTCAGAAGGTGTATGTTCTTTCAATTGTGGCCGCGAAGGGGAAGAAGCGTACACTGCTTTTTTAGGCTCTTTTTTTTCTGCAAAAGCATTAAAGCCACGGTTCATTCTTTCAAACGCACTGCCATTATTAGATCCTGAATTGGCATTATTCTTCGCTGCACCACCGGCATAACTACGGTCAAGATGCGTTTCCGGCATCTCATCTAAAAAACGGCTGGGATCATTTTGCTGTAACTGGCCAAACCGGTAGCGCGCATTTGAATAACTAAGATATAAGTGTTGTTTAGCCCGGGTAATAGCCACGTAAAACAACCTTCGTTCTTCTTCCAGTTCTTCCCGGGTGTTAATGCTCATGGCATTGGGGAAAAGAGTTTCTTCCAACCCTCCTACAAATACTACAGGAAACTCCAGCCCCTTGGCCGCGTGAATAGTCATTAATTTTACCACATCTGAATTTTCTTTATCATCATCTGCATCGGTTAACAGCATAATCTGTTGCAGGTAACTTCCTAAACTTTTGTCTCCGACTTCGCCATCTTCTTCGTTCATAGGAGTTTCAGTAAACTCTTTAATGGAGTTCAGTAATTCCTGCACATTTTCATAGCGCGCAAGTCCTTCTACAGTTTTATCATTGAACAGTTCCTTTACAATGCCGGTACTTTTGCCTACCAAAACAGCGAGGTCGTAGGCATTTTTCTTTGGCATCTCGCTCTGGAACATTCTGATGGTAGTTACGAATCCATCGATAGCTTCCAGTGTGCCGCTTTTAAAGCCATACATTCCTGCGCTCCCCAGCACATCCCATAAACTGATGTGGTGGGTATTGGCTAAAATAACTGCTTTCTCTATAGTTGTTTTGCCGATTCCACGAGCAGGGAAATTGATAATGCGTTTCAATCCTTCTTCATCTCTCGGGTTTACGATGATGCGCAGGTAAGCCAGGTAATCTTTTACTTCTTTACGTTGATAAAAACTCATACCGCCGTATATCCGGTAAGCAATCCCCATTCGCCGTAAAGCTTCCTCGAAACTGCGGCTCTGCGCATTGGTCCGGTAGAGAATGGCAAAGTCTTTATTGAAAAAGTGGTTGCGTAACTTAAGTTCCTGCACGGTGTCCGCCACCATTTTACCTTCATCATTATCTGTCATGGTGCGTACCAGCCTTATCTTTTCACCTTCTGCATTATCAGTAAAAAGGGTTTTTTGTATCTGCCCTTTGTTGTTGCTGATAACTTCGTTGGCCACACTGATGATGTGCTTGGTACTGCGGTAATTTTGCTCCAGTTTTATTACTGTTACTTCATCATAATCTTTCTGGAACTGTAAAATATTTTCAATGGTGGCGCCGCGGAAACTATAGATGCTTTGTGCATCATCGCCTACCACGCACACATTCTCGTGCATGGCGCCTAACAGTTTAATAATCTCGTACTGGGCAGGGTTCGTATCCTGGTACTCATCAATAAGTATATATTTGAATTTGCGCTGGTATTTAGAAAGTGCTTCCGGAAAATTTTTCAGCAGCACATACATTTTAAATAACAGATCATCAAAATCCATGGCCCCGTTCTTAAAGCAACGGTCGCAATAGGCTTTATAAACCTGTGCCAGCAGCGGACGGTTAGAGCGTGCATCTTCCTGTTGCAGCATTCCATCAATAGCATATTCAGCAGGCCCTACCAAACCG
The DNA here is from genome assembly GCA_046590515.1 of Ferruginibacter sp. GTDB lineage: Bacteria > Bacteroidota > Bacteroidia > Chitinophagales > Chitinophagaceae > Ferruginibacter. The sequence continues at coordinate 6,993 of JBKJUT010000048.1, read as the reverse complement.
TTTTTGGCAGATGATATCCGGTTGTATACTACGTTAGGCTTATATAATTTATCATCCAGGCCCATCTCTTTGATTACCGCTTTTACCACGTTCTTGGCATCGTCTGTATCATAAATGGTGAAATTGGAAGGATAACCGAGTTTAGGTGCTTCTGATCTCAATATGCGGGCGAAAACGCTGTGAAAGGTGCCAATGTATAAATTGCGGGCTTCGGTATTTCCCAGGATTTTTTCAACCCTTTCTTTCATTTCTGCGGCGGCCTTATTGGTAAAAGTAAGTGCAAGAATATTAAAGGAATCCACCTGGTGAGCAGACATGAGGTGAGTGATACGGGTGGTAAGCACCTTGGTTTTTCCACTGCCGGCGCCCGCAATAATCATCACCGGCCCATCCTTATGCAATACCGCCTGGCGCTGCGGATCATTTAATTCCAATAAATACTTCGACATTTTGCAAAGGTACGACGGTTACATATCAGGCAGAATGGTGTGGGGAAATAAATGTAACTGTGCCTGCAGGATTTAAAACAACAGGTCCTTTATCTTGTTTTTTTTTAACTACATTGTATCACTAACATTGCAATATGAAAAATTTTATGCAGGCGACTTTGCTGCTGGCCGCGGCCTGGATAATTTTCCCGGGATGTGATCATGGATTACCCCTTCCCAGGGGAGGAGAATTACCGACGAATTATATAATAGTAAAAGACAGCACCTTTACACCGGCATCGCTGACCGTAGTGAGTGGTTCATCCATCACATTTGTAAATAATACAGCTACCGCACACACACTGGTATCAGATGACAGTTTACCTCTACGGCCTGTAACCATACAACCCGGAACCTCCTATTTTTATAAGAAAGACACCTCGGGTACCTTTTACTATCATTGCGTCCAGCATCCTGTTGCACGCGGGGTGTTTATAGTAACTCCTTAATAGTATTAGTGAAATAAATATATAAGGAAATTTGTGAGCGTTATGCAATAAAATCCTGTTTTCATCGCTTATTAGTCAACCAGTTAAAGAAATGAAGCTGGCTTGCTAAACCCTTTGATATGACACCACATTCCCTGCACTTACCCGTGCATCTACTCCATTCTATACCCGGGCTATAAACCCATAAATATATTTCCCGGAATACCGGGTACGTTTTTTTATTAGGCACTACAGGACAACAACGAAGAGCCCCGGTTTGGACGGGGCTTCTTCTTTTTTATGATATTAGAGAATGAAGGCAGCTGCAGCAAGTTGGGTTACCAGTCCCACCAGTATTCCCATATAAATCTCTTTATCTGTATGGTTCGACACCAGCAGCCGGGAGGTACTGACGAAACCAGTAAGCAGGATAGCGATCGCCAGGGGCCAGGCCATATGCATAGTGTTACTGAAATAAATTACCAGGAAGAATCCAAGCCACCCACCCATACCTATTGTATGTAAACTGATCTTGTAATAAATATTAGCAACCAGCCCCGCAGAGGAAGCCAGGAATATACCAAATACAAACGAGGTCAGTAGTAAGGGGTAGTGGGCCTGCTCACGGAAGACCGTATACGCCCAAAAGAAAAAAATGCCACAGGCCATATAAGGTATGATCCGGTCCTTCTTTGTATGCAGGAAAATGGAATCGATAAAACCTACGGCTCTTAATAATAGTACGCTGATAAGTGGAAAAAGCACCAGGTTAAGTGTTATTATCATGATGGTCTGCCGTTTTTCCAATGCGGAGAAGCCGGCAAATGCAGAAGGATGCACATATACGAGGAACAATGTTACGTATACCGGTACAAATAATGGATGAAACAGGTAAGAGAAAAAATTGCCCAATATTTTTTCACCCAGCGAGGCCAGGGGTTTGGGGGCAATGATTTCGTTCTGCAGTGCGGGGCGGGGTCTGTATTTCATGATTAATATTTGGGCAGATCCTTTCACCGGAATAGTTTACAGGATCTTGCGAAGCCGGGCTACGGGTATATTTAATTGCTCGCGGTATTTCGCTACGGTTCTGCGTGCAATATTATATCCTTTTTCCTGGAGCATCTCAGTCAGTTTTTCATCGCTGTAAGGATGCTTTTTGCTCTCTTCCTCGATCAGTCCCATTAATATTTTTTTAACCTCCCTGGTGCTGACTTCCTCACCGCTGTCGGTTTGTAAACTTTCACTAAAGAAGAATTTAAGCCGGTAACTGCCAAATTCCGTCTGTACAAATTTGCTGTTGGCTACCCGGCTGACGGTAGAGATATCCAGGTTGGTCCTTTCGGCAATATCTTTCAGGATCATAGGACGCAAGTCAGTTTCATCACCTGTAAGAAAGAAGTCATGCTGGTAATTCATGATCGCCTCCATGGTATTAAGCAAGGTGTTTTGACGCTGTTTAATGGCATCAATAAACCATTTGGCTGAATCAATTTTCTGTTTAATAAACAATACAGCCTCTTTCTGCCGTTTATCTTTTTTACTTCCCCGGTCATAATCCTTCAGCATATCCCTGTATCCTTCACTGATACGAAGGTCCGGCGCATTCTTGCTATTTAGGGTCAACTCAAGTTTTCCGTTATTATTGGCGATGAAAAAATCCGGGATGACATAATTTTCACCTTTGTTGGTATCGCCAACGATGCCACCAGGTTTAGGATTCAGTTTAACGATCTGGGCAATGATATCACGTAGTTGTTCATCAGAAAGATCGAGCCCTCTTTGAATCTTTTCGTAATGCTTCTTGGTAAATTCATCGAAATATTTTTCCAATACTTTGATGGCATATTCAATGTTAGTTCCTGGCTGTAGTTTACGTTCCAGTTGCAATAACAGGCATTCCTGGAGGTTGCGTGCACAAACACCCGGTGGATCAAACTGCTGGATCTGCAAGATAATATCACTTGTTTCTTCTTCGGTAGTATCTACATTCTGGCGAAACGCCAGGTCGTCAATAATAGAGGAAATTTCCCGGCGCAGGTAACCGTCATCATCCAGGCTGCCCACAATTTGCTGGGCAATTTTTTGTTGGTGTTCGCTGAGTTTAAGTAAGCCAAGTTGTTGTAACATCATTTCGATGAAACTCGTTTCTACCTTGTGCGGGATAACCCGGTTATCATCAGCTTCAGGGTAATTTTCATCTCGCAAACGGTAATCACCCACATCATCGTCTCCTTCGTGCACGTAATCACTTATATCAATATTTTCATATTCATCGGCACTGCCATCGCGGTCAAATTCTTCTTCATTACCTTCTGTAAATTCATCTTTTGCTTCAAATTCATCTTCGTGGCCATCATCTGTCTGCTCCAGCGCGGGGTTTTCTTCCATTTCCTCTTTGATCCGCTCATCTAATATGGCAGTTGGAACCTGCAGCAATTTCATAAGTTGAATCTGCTGGGGGGAGAGTTTCTGTAATAGCTTCTGTTGAAGGCTCTGGTTTAATGCCATATATGTTGTAATTTATCAGGGTTGCAGGTAATCCAAAAGAACAATTGATGCGTAAATTTACAACCTTCCCGGACTAATACCAGTATTCATGAAAAAAAAATTGATTTTTTGCACGATTCTTGCGGTAACAGGCCTTTCTTCTCCGATAGCATATGCTCAAACTACGGTTAAAGCGTTACCTGTATTGAATCCTGGTGCTTCCCGTTTTTTTAAATCTTTACCTGCCTATCCCCGCCTCCCGGGCAACTTATACACCTCTCAACTCGGATTTTTTTGTAAACAGGAAATTAAATTTGAAGCGCTCACAAGGATACCTTTAAAAATAAGGTTAGGCAGTGTTTCCTATTGTGATTGGATGGAAGGGAAAAAAGGCGCCATTGATCCGGCCAGGAATTGATCAATTGATTGCCGGAGGCAGGGCAGGCACTTTAAAATAATTATTTCTAAGACTGTCACTCCAGCCATTGGGATTGTTAACGAAAGTCTGGCTCCGGAAAAATACCATTCCATTAATACCTTTGGTTTTGCGCAGGTAGCCGATCTGCCGGGTGAGTTGAGTACTGTCTTTCCAGGCGGGGTTGCTCCCTGCTTTATATATTCCCAGGCCGATATAGCAATTTTTACCGTATGTGTGTTTACTCCACCAGTCCACCAATATATCGAAAGGTGCGGCCTTATGACCAAATTCCCAGTATAGTTGCGGCACTACATAATCTATCCAGTCATTTTTAAGCCAAAGCAGGATGTCAGCGAAAAGATCATCATAGTTAGTCTGACCTGCATGGGTATTGCTCCCGTTAACAGGATCTTTATCCGCATTTCGGTAAACGCCAAAGGGACTGATACCGAACTGGCACCTGGGATTGTAGCGCTTAATGGTGCGATGCAACCGTGATATGATGGTGTCTACATTTGAGCGCCGCCAATCATCACGGGTAAGATTTTGGCCATAGGCCCGGTAGGTTGCCAGGTCCGGAAATTCCTGGCCAGCCAGCCGGTAAGGGTAAAAATAATCATCGAAATGTATAGCGTCTATGGGGTAGCGTTGCAACACGTCTGTAACTACCTGTACCAGGTAATCCTGCACTTCCTTATTCCCAGGGTCGAAGTATTGTTTATCACCATAACCAAGAAACCATTCCGGATGTAAATGAGTAATATGATAAGGAGAAATGGAAGATACCCCAGTCTTAAAAACAGCCCGGTAGGGATTCAGCCAGGCATGAAATTCCAGTCCGCGTTTATGGGTTTCTGTGAGCATGAAAGCCAGGGGATCATAGTAAGGCAGTGGTGGTTTCCCCTGTACTCCAGTGAGGTATTGACTCCAGGGTTCAAAAGGAGAAGGGTATAATGCATCGGCCGCAGGCCGGATCTGAACTATTACCGCATTCATCCCGTTTCGTTTGTGCATATCAAGCAGGTCGATGAATGCTGCCTGCTGCGCGGCAACAGGCATGGCGGGGTTTGCCGGCCAATCCATATTATCTACGGTGGCAACCCATACTCCGCGAAATTCGCGCGCCGGATTATTTTGAGCCAGCAAAGGTCCAGAAATAAATAAAGAGAAAGATATGAGGAGTAGCTTATTCAGCTTCATCAGCATTCCTGATTTTGTCAAGCAGTTTATTAAAAACGCGCACTTCGTTTTCCGAAAGGTTGCCTAGTATGCTATCCATTTCCGTATCATATTTATCCATCTTTTCCAGCAGTTTACGTCCTTTATCAGTGATAGATACATCCACTAACCGCTTGTCGGCAGCGCTGGTACATTTTTTTACCAGGGTCTTTAATACAAGGCGGTCAACGATACGGCTGGTGTCGCTCATTTTATCGAGCATGCGTTGCCGTATTTGAAGGGTAGAAAGTGGTTCATTCGCCCCGCGGAGTATACGGAGAATATTAAACTGTTGGGCTGTGATTCCTTCCCGGTCAAAGATTGCTTTCATCTTTTCATTCATCCAGTTATAGGTGTAAATAAAATTTACGATCCCTTTCTGGTGTTGGTTGCGGAACCTGGCCTGGCTGATATCTGATTCTATGCCCATGGTAAATTATTCTGTGTAAACAAGTAAAGGATCAATTTACAATTTTCGGTTTAATCATCATACAGCTTCTTTACTGGCTGTAAATTCATTAAAATAGATGCGTACCAGGATGATGAAATAACTTACTAATAAGGGGCCGAAAATAAGGCCCATAAATCCAAAAAGACCCAGGCCGGCAATCACTCCTATTACGGTAATCATAGGGTGCACATTACCTATTTTTTTAAGCAGGCTTAAGCGTGCCACGTAATCTACGTTCCCGGTAACTACAAGACTATATACAGCCAGACCCGTAGCCGTCCAGTTCTCCCCTTGTGAAAACTGGTACAATACCAGCGGTATCCATATAGCCATGGTGCCAATCAAAGGAAAAAAAGCGAATAATCCTGTCATGAAACCCCACATGGCCCAATTTTCCAATCCAAAAATCCAGTAACCCAATGCAGCAAACAGCCCCTGCACGAGGCAGATAACGGGGATACCTAAGGCATTTGCTTTAATCATCATCTTGGTTTCGCTGGCAAGTTTGTCTACGTTGGTTGGTTTCAATGGGATCACCTTGTTCAGGTATTTTTCCACCTGCCTGCCGCTCGTGAGCAGGTAATACAGGATAAAAAACATCATGATCATATTGGTTAGCAATAAAGCAGTACTGTTTAATAATTTAGGTACCAGGGCGGATATTTTTTCAGTGATAGAGCGGGTATTCTCTGCCGACAGTATTTTAAATCCTGTAATATGCTCCACCTTGGAAGTAAATAATTTCAGCCCGGCCATAATCTTATCCTGGTTTTGCGAAAGCTTGCTGATCTTGGGACTTACTAATTCAACAGCCAGGAATATAGGAAGGGCAATAATGAGAAGATAAGCCAGGATAAAAAGAATGGAGGTCCAGCCTTTTTTCCATTTCCTCTTTTCCGTTAGTTTATAAAAAAATTCACGGCTGAGAATAAACAGGGTTACTCCTCCCAATAAGCCCGGCAGGAAAATATACATTTCTTTTAGCAGCAGCCAGCCAAGTAAAACAATAAGAATCAGTAACATTAATTGTCGCAGCCTGTCGTTAAACACATTTTGGTTCATATGAAACTTTTATCTGTTTCGGGTAATTGGTTATTTCCAGACGCTGATACCTTCACTGCAGTTGGCACAAATATCAATATTCTTCCTGCTATTCATCAGTTCTCCACGGAACTGTTTATAGTTGGGATTGTTCCAGATATTCCTGAACGATTCATTTTTAAGATTACCGAGCTGGTGCATCGCATCTTTATCAAAACAACAAGGCACAACCAACCCGTCAAACGTAATGACATTTGCGTGCCAGAGTTTCCAGCAATGGTTCTGCAGTTTATTCTTGGCTACACGTCGGCCGTCTTTGGCTAAGCGGTAGCGGCTATACCTGGTATTTTCCGGGATAAGTTGGTTTGGGTCGTTTTCATAATCATATACCTGGGCACTTTTAAACCGCACCTCTACGCCCATTTCCTTAGCCAGTTTCTTAATGTCCGGGATCTGGTG
>JBKJUT010000324.1:0-6273 GCA_046590515.1 Ferruginibacter sp. | reverse complement strand
GAGGTAACGTTACAAATGTTTGATGAATTGCAGCCTTATCGAAACATACAGGCCGTAAAAGAGTCTACACCGCACAATATTTTATAGCGATCGCCAAAGAGATTAATCATCCTCGTTACATTGCTTACATCCCGTGTTGATTCTTTTACGGCCTGTATGTTTCGATAAGGCTGCAATTCATCAAACATTTGTAACGTTACCTCTGTTTTATAATCTACAGGATTATTGTAGATCATAATTGGTAAAGGTGTGCTTTTTGCAATGGTGGCAAACCAGTTAACCGCCTCCGTATGATCAGGTTTGTAACGCATGGGTGGCAATACCATTAAACCATTTGCGCCCCAGGCATTTGCAAGCCCAGCCTGCCGCACTGCTTCGGCTGTGGAACCTTCAGCTATGTTTAGCAAAACAGGGATTTTGCCGGCAATTTTTTCCACCGCAAATTTCACCAATATTTCTTTTTCTGCGAGGGTTAACACGCTGGCCTCACCAAGCGTGCCACCCAATACAATTCCGTTTACGCCGGCTTCGATTTGTGCCCGCAGGTTTGTTTCAAACATCGCCAAATCCAATGCATCGCCGGAAGTAAATTTTGTAGTGAGCGCTGGATAAACACCTTTCCAATCAATGGGCATAAAAATAATTTCTCACAAACTACGAATTTGCAAGTATCAATAAAGCCATTATCTCTAATAATTTCCGTCAATGTTTTGCGACCGATTGGAATGATAAGGAATGTGAGACTAGCTTGGTCACTTATCAGTTTTGTTCTGTTAGCCTACGATGTAATCATTACTAACCGTTCCAATTCATCAAGCGTTTTAAACTGAAAATGCCCTGAGTTGTGCAAGGCATTCAAGTACCACGTACGGGATTCCCTGCCTGACTGCGTCAAGCAGGCAGGGAACCCTGTGATCCCTCTAATATCTTTTTAATAAATATCTTGCCTGCTGTAGATTTCAAATACTTTTCTCTGGTTCGCCCTTGACTAAAATCCACCGCTTCTTCTTTATAAATTAAGACCCAAGGCATAAAGCCAGAGGTGAATTTTGATCTGCCTGTATTATGCTCATGCAATCTTTTCTCGATATCGGTAGTCATACCAACATAAATTTTATCAGTTCGATCACTCTTTAAAGCATAAATAGTTACCATAAAAAAAACCTCCCAAGCGAGAGGTTCGTAGTACCACGTACGGGATTCGAACCCGTGATTCCTCCGTGAAAGGGAGGCGTCTTAACCCCTTGACCAACGCGGCATCGTTTTAAAGGACGGCAAAGATAATACGATGAAGTTTTGTATCCAAATAATTTAAACCTCCATGACATTTATTTTCAGAATTTCAACGTTTTACTTACATACAGGACTTATCTTTTATTATATCCTGTTCATAATACAAGCAGGTTTAATACCTATGGATGTGACTTAGATAATAATTATATAAAAAGTGCTTAAGGAGTTTTTCGTAAATTCAACCGGTTTCACTCATTGTAAAAAAGGGGTTTATGGAAGATGCCACTGCAGAAGAGATCAGCCAGGTCATGGAAGATGCCTGGACGGCGTTTCATGTATACCGGAAGCTATCCATTTTTGAGCGCGGAGATTTCCTGCGGAAAATTGCCTCAGGCCTGGAGGATATTCGGAATTCGCTTGTAATTGCTGCCGCCAGTGAAACCAACCTGGATGAATCCCGGTTGCAGAATGAACTGGACCGGACCATTTACCAACTCTCCAGTTATGCCGCGGCCTGTGAACAGGGTGAATGGCTCGAAGCCAGAATCGATGTGCAAACAGAAACTCACCAGAAAATGGCAGTTGATATCCGCAAAATGCTGGTACCATTAGGGCCGGTAGTAGTGTTTGGAGCAAGTAATTTTCCTTTTGCCTATTCCACAGCGGGTGGAGATACAGCCTGTGCTTTGGCAGCGGGATGCCCGGTAATCGTGAAGGCACACCCTGCGCATTTTGAAACAAGTAGCCTGGTAGCCGCTGCCATACAGAAAGCAGCCGCAGCCTGTGATATGCCAAAAGGAATATTTGCACATGTAACCGGAAGCACCAATGCCACAGGAGAGGTACTTGTGAAACATCATTATACAAAGGCAGTAGGATTTACCGGCTCTTTTAGCGGGGGGAAACAATTATTTGATTGGGGCAACCAGCGGGCTGTGCCTATACCTGTATTTGCTGAAATGGGAAGCGTAAATCCTGTATTCCTTTTGCCTGAAAAAATGCGTTCATCTTTAGCCGTTATTGCCCGCCAGCTTGCTGCTTCCATTGCCCTGGGAGCAGGACAATTCTGTACTAACCCCGGGATTATCATAGGCCTGGACAACGAGGACCTGGATGATCTCGTGGCAAGTTTGCAAACGGAAATAGCAGGCATCACACCGGCAGCTATGCTGCACACCGGTATATATAAAAGCTACGTGGAAAAGAAAGCAGCAGCTTTATCTCAACCCGGGGTGGAAACCCTTGCAGTGGCAACAAAGGAAGCGGGATTCAACGAAGGCAATGTAACTCTCGCCGGCACCACCGCCCGCCATTTTATTGACAACAAATTATTACACCAGGAAGTTTTCGGCCCCTATTCCATTATGGTCAGGTGCGCTGACATGAACGAAATGCGGGAAGTTGCATTACACCTGGAAGGACAACTAACTGCCACCATGATGGCCACCCTAAGGGACATGACTGATTACCCCGCACTCGTGGAAATACTAAAAGATATATGCGGCCGGTTTATAATAAACGGTGTACCTACGGGTGTGGAAGTATGCCAGGCCATGCAACATGGGGGACCATATCCGGCCACCACAGACAGCCGTTTTACAGCAGTAGGTGCAGATGGTATACGGCGTTTTGCTCGGCCAATCGCTTTCCAAAACTGGCCGTGTGAATTATTACCGGCAGAATTGCAGGATGGAAATCCATTGAGAATATACAGAACACTCAATGGAGTACCCGGTACGGCATAAATGAATTTACCAGTTAAGAGAAACTTCCTGGTGTTGGGCAGGAACCTGCACTTCAAAACCCTTCCGCATCAATCGTTTTTGAAAATTCAGTTGTACGTCATATTCACCATGCACAAGGAATAGTTGTTTTACGGCTTTAGGATCCTGGCAGCCCAGGAATTGCAGCAGGTCTTCATAATCACCATGCGCACTCATGCTGCGCATTTCACCAATGGCAGCATTTACCTCGTGTACCTGTCCAAATATAGTAACTTCCTTAGGATGCTTCATGAGGCGTCCGCCAAGAGAGTTCGGTTCGCAATAACCTGTTAACACTATCGTATTCCGGCTGCTTTCAATATTGTTACTGATATGGTGTTTCACCCGCCCGGCATCAGCCATACCGCTGGCAGAAATAATGACGCAGGGATCTTTATAATAATTCAATGCCTTTGATTCATCCACCGAGTTAACCATTTTTAGTCCATTGAACATAAAAGGGTCCTTGTCAGTCAATAAAATCTGCTGGATGCGTTTATTGAAATACTGCGGGTAATTTTTTACAATCTGGGTGGCTTTTAAACTTAGTGGACTGTCAAGAAAATAAGCAATGGGTGGCAGCCGGTTCTCGAGTTCCAACTGGTTTAGTGCAAAAAGAATCTCCTGGGTACGTCCCACGCTGAAAGCCGGTAAGATAAGTTTTCCCTTTTTTTCAATACATGTTTTAGTAATCCAGTCCAGCAAGGTATCTACTGTAGGATGAAATTCATCGTGCAGGCTGTCGCCATAAGTAGATTCCAGTAAAATATAATCTGCCTGGCTAAAGGTAGCGGGTGAACGCAGAATAATATCACGGTATCGCCCTACATCACCACTAAAAGTTATACGGGTCTGTTTATTATTTTCTGTGATTCGCAGGTGCACACATGCGCTGCCGATAATATGCCCGGCATCTGAATAACATAATTCCAGGCCGGGTTCTAACGTGTACCAGTTTTCATATTCCACTGATACAAACCGGTCGATTGCCAGTAAGGCATCAGCCGTGGTGTATAAAGGCTTGAGGTATGGCAAACCCTGCAGCGCCCTTTTTTTATTGATATACTTCACATCATTTTCCTGGATACCGGCGGAGTCTTCCATCAACACCGAAGCAAGTTCCCGTGTGCCAGGGGTGGCATACACCTTGCCTTTATAACCATCCTTTACGAGTTTTGGAACCAGTCCGCAATGATCGATGTGTGCATGCGAAAGCACCATATAGTCAATAGCCGCGGGGTCAAAACCGAAATCCTTATTCAGTTCTTCGGTTTCCTCACCCATACCCTGGAACATGCCGCAATCCAAAAGAATTTTTCGTCCATTGTCTAACGTTAGCAGGTGTTTGGAACCGGTAACTGTGCGTGCCGCCCCGTGAAATGCAATTTTCATGGTGTTTTTTTACTGGTGAATAAATTCAGGGAGCCACGGCCAGCCAGGCCATCATTCCCATTCCGTGTTCTATAGCGCTCTCATCTATGTTAAAGGTAGGCGTATGCACTCCACTGGTTATTCCCTTTTCTTTATTGCCCACACCCAACCTGAAAAAACAGGAAGGTACCAGGTGAGAATAAAAAGCAAAATCTTCTGCTCCCATTCGCAGTTCTGTTTCAGTAACCAGGGAGTTGCCGGCAAATATCTCCGCATTTTTTCGCGCAGCCTTTGTAAGTTCTACATCATTGTGCAGGAATGGATAACCAATATCAATAAGCACTTCTGCTTCCGCGCCCATTGATCTCACCAGTTCTGTCACCTGCTTTTTAATAATTTCATGTGCCTGGATCCTCCAGGTTTCGTTCATAGCCCGGAAAGTGCCCATCATTTTTACTTCCGATGGAATAACGTTGGTAGTGGTACCACCCTGGATAGAAGTTATAGAAAGTACGGAAGGATTGAACGGGTCATTGTTGCGGCTAACCAACTGTTGCAGTGCAATCACCACATGGGAAGCAATAAGTAAAGTATCGGCTGTCCATTGCGGCGCTGCAGCATGACCACCCTTTCCCTTGATAGTAATATAAATTTCATCTGCGCTTGCCATCACCATTCCCCCACGAAAGCTAAAGCTACCGGATTCTTTAAACGGATTTACGTGCAGGGCAAACATTTTAGACGGTTTTGGATCCAGCAAACCTTCATTAATTAAAAGGCTGGCACCGCCGGGATTTTTTTCTTCACCAGGCTGGAAAACCAGTTTAATGGTGCCTTCCCATTCTGAACGGGTAGTCTGTAATATTTTTGCTGCGCCCAGCAGGCAGGTTGTATGCACATCGTGTCCGCAGGCATGCATAACCCCGACATTCCTGGATTTATAATCCACCTCGTTTTCTTCTGTTATTGGTAACGCATCCATATCGGCGCGTAATGCCACTAATTGCTTCCCCGGATTCTTTCCCTTAATGATACCTACCACTCCTGTTACTGCCATTACAGAAAAGGAAATATCCATTTCCTTTAACTTCTCCTGCACAAACCGGGAAGTTTCGAATTCCTTGTAACTTAATTCAGGGTTCGCATGCAGGTGATGACGGACATTAATAAATTCATCAGCAAATTCCGCTGCGAGTTGCTTTATCTTTTCGATCATTCACTGTTATTTATATGAAGATAACCATAAATAAAAAAGGTTCCATAGCTGGAACCTTTTACAATTTAAAAGAGATTTATTCTTCCATCGAACGATCCACTTTAATCTCTACAGTTTCCGGCACCATGTAGATATTGCCTTCTACAATACCTGAGGCGCTGATCTGCCGCCTGTACCTTTCTGCATCCGTTTTATCTGCAAAATTGCCAAACTTGAGTTTGATATAAGGAGACTGGAAAGTCATGTATATTTTTTGTTCGGGGAAAGATTGCAGCAACCGCGAACGTACTGACATTGCCAGGTTACGATCGGAAGAACTCAATACCATCAACCGGTATCCCCGCACCATTTTTATTCCACTTGTCTTTACAGAAAGATTTTCATTATACTCGGCCATTTTTTTTCCGAGCATATCTATACGGGAATCTTTAAGAATAACCTGCACTTTTCCCACAGCCAAAGAATCATGAGCTGACGCCTGGGCCTGGGTAAACAGGAAACCTGTAATCATTAAAATAAAAAAAGTAGTTTTTTTCATTGCATTCTAAGGTTTCAAAAACCGTTCCATCAATTATGGCTGAGAGATTGTTGCACAATGTCTGTAGCCCATGAAGTATTTATTCTGCCGGCTCCTGCCAGCAATAATTCATTGGCAAAGTTAAAACTTTTGATCTCCCCGCTGGCTACCAG
>JBKJUT010000220.1:0-3146 GCA_046590515.1 Ferruginibacter sp. | reverse complement strand
AATACCTACTTCTTTGGCAACAGCATCTACCACGGGTTGCTTGTCGCCGGAAAGCATCACTGTCCTGATATTCAGACGATGCATTTCACTTACTGCCTGGACCGCATCTTCTTTTATTTCATCGGCTATGGTAATATATCCTGCGTACTGGTTATTGATTGATACAACTACAATGGTATCGACTATCTTTTCAATTTCTGCAGGATATTGAATACCATATTTTTTTAAAAGCTTTACATTCCCTGCCAGTACTTCTTTATCATTCACCCTGCCTTTTAGTCCATGCCCGGCTATTTCTTCTACCTGCTCAACATTAACAGAGCCAGCACTTTCACCGGCGAAATCAGTAACTGCCCTGGCAATAGGGTGGGTAGAATTTCTTTCGAGTGCGGCAGTAAGCATCAATAATTCTTTTTCTTCCATATTTACCGGAACCACCTGCTGCACTTTAAACACACCTTTTGTCAGTGTGCCGGTTTTATCCATCACTACGGTATTTATTTTTGTCATTACATCCAGGAAGTTTCCGCCCTTGAATAAAATGCCATTCCGGGAAGCCAGGCCGATTCCGCCGAAATATCCCAACGGAATTGACACCACCAGGGCACAGGGACAACTGATCACCAGGAATACCAGTGCCCGGTAGAACCAGGTATAAAAATTATATTCCTCCACGAAAAAATACGGCACAAAGCAAACTGCCACCGCCAGGAAGAAAACGATGGGTGTATACACTTTTGCAAACCGGCTAATGAATAACTGGGTTTGAGATTTTCGCGCGGTAGCATCCTGCACCATATCCAGTATCCTGCTTAACTTACTGTTCTTAAAAAGCGCCTTAACATGTACCTCTGCCACTGTATTCAGGTTGATCATTCCGGCCAGTACTGTTTCGCCTTTGTATTTAGTGTCTGGCTTACTTTCACCCGTTAATGCAGCGGTATTGAATGAAGCATTTTCGGAAACCAATACTCCATCCAGCGCCACTTTTTCACCGGGCTTTACCTGTATGGTTTCATCTATGTCTACAGTTGTAGGATTTACCGGGAAGGCTGCGCTATTACGGATAACAGTTACCTTGTCGGGCCTTATATCCAGCAAGGCTTTAATACTGCGTTTGGCATTACTCACCGCTGCATCCTGGAACCATTCACCTACCTGGTAAAAAACCATTACAGCCACCCCTTCTTCATACTCTCCGATGATGAAGGCGCCGATAGTAGCCACACTCATCAGCACAAATTCATTAAAGATGTCGCCCCGTTTTGATTTCCTGAAAGCCAGGTCCAGCACTTTTCTCCCTGCCAGCAGGTAGGCTGTAATGTTAATGATCAAAGACGCTGTTATGGGCAATTCAATGTGAAAGGCATATTCCAGCACAAGCAGTACGGCCAGTATAACCAGGGCCAGTAATAAATCCCAATGCGCCCTCCATCCGGGTTTTTCATTTGCACCTCCATGGTCATGGCCATCGTCTGCAGCATGTGCATGATTTGACCCGGTTGCCTCGCTTGTTATATTCACACTCTGTGCTTCTTGATTGTGCTCCATATATTTTAATTAACAAAAAATGAAATGACACCGGTGCTGATTAATACAAGCCCGGTAATGATACCGGCATTATGTTCCCACCTGTGCCAGTTGAGTTTTAATAATCCTTTGTAAGCAATTCTTACCCATACCAGCATTCCGGTAATGGTGATTACGGTGTACATAACTGCAATTAATGCCATGTAATACCAACCTTTACTTCCGGCCATTAAAAAATATGCTTCAATTTCCATGCAGGGCGACAGGAACATTGCTATTACCAAAGCAATGATGATTGAATTTTTACTTTTATTTTCAAGTTGCTTTTTTTCTAAATGAAAATGGTGATGCCTGTAATGCTGCCAGACAAAAAACAGCCCGATAATTACCAGCATAGATGGCCCGATAATCTTTGTAAAATTTTCTATATGCACTGCCAGTTCTGCTCCAATCAGGGCCAGTATGATACCGATTATCACAGTGCTGATTACATGGGTAATCCCGGCCAGGAAAGTAATCCGTATGGTTTCTGCCAGGCTCCAGCCTTCTTTTCTGCTGATAGCAAGTACCGGCAACCAATGGTTGGGAATTACTGCATGCAGCAGGCTGATCAATAAACTTCCGATTATAATTGAATTCATGTAATTAAATAATGGTCGATCTTCAATATAGGATTTCCAATGCAAATAGTACGCCTTGGTTCTGTACTTCCTGTACCGGTTAGTGTTCTCGAATCAATGTTGTAGTAAAACTTTTTTTCTTCTTTCTTTTTTGCATGCCCAAAAAAGAAACAAAAAAAGGCCCCGGCAATGATATCCATCACATTGCCGGATTCAGCTTTATTGAACTTTTGTGCATAGTGAACTCAGATTTATATCTTTTATCATCAATTTTAATAACGATCCAGGACAGCGAAGTGACTAAACTAAACAAACACAACCCTCAACCCTCAACCCTCAACCCTAATCCCTAACCCTAAACCCACAACTCTAAACCCTAAACCCTAAACCCTCAACCCTTTCCAGCTTTGTGGAATTTTAGTGCCTAGAAAGAACTAACCGTTTCCGGCTTGTATTTAACGCACAACGTTAGGCGTACACGAAATCTTTGTAAAAGTTTTTTAATATATAAAGAATAATTACTATTTTGGCGAACTATTACCAAAACTCCAATCCATTGACTTTCCGGATATTTTAAAGTCCCTTATAGAATTAGATAGGCAATGCCTTTCCTGCTGGTCCTGTGTAGCACCTTTTACCAAGCTAACTCACTTTTATGTACAAATTCCTGGCGAAGCAGTTTCTCCTAGTATTCCTGTTATTAATATCCATTGGTGCCATTGCGCAAAACGATGATTGCAGCAATGCGATTGAAATTGCGATACCCTCGGGTGGATTTGCTTTAGGAACCTTTTATTCTGATACCAATTCGATTACCTCTGCTACGGTGCAGGCAGGTGAAACCTTTGCGCCGGCCATACTGGTGGCGGGACAAAACCAGAAATCTATCTGGTATAAATTCAATGTGGTTACTACCCGCTCTGTGAGGGTCACATTGGCACAGGCCGGCTCAGTCATTACCGCCGGAGATGCCGGTTTTGCTGTGTACAGAACCAG
>JBKJUT010000197.1:0-6018 GCA_046590515.1 Ferruginibacter sp. | reverse complement strand
TTGAATTAACCGATAGCGTAGTGTTACCGGGATATATACCAGACGAAGAACTCGAAGCACATTTTTCTATGGCAGATATTTATGTGATGCCGAGCATGAAAGAAGGTTTCGGGATTGTTTTCATTGAGGCAATGTATTACGGCCTGCCTGTAATTGCCGGTAACCAGGACGGCTCTGTGGATGCTTTATGCCAGGGCGAACTTGGAATACTGGTAGACCCGCAAGACATAAATGAACTTGTGAATGCACTTGACAATATTTTATTGAACAAGGATAAATATATTCCGTCAAAGAACAGGGTGATCGAACTTTTTGGGTACGATGTTTACAAAAAAGGGATGAACAGGGTAATAAATGAAACCGGCCAAAACGCACTACATGCAACCAGGTAGCCCACACGATTGGGACCTGGTAATCACGGCTGAAACCCGTCCTTTCGATATGAGGTTAACAGAATTATGGCATTACCGGGACCTGGTGGCCTTGTTGGTGAAGAGAGATTTTGTGGCGTTTTATAAACAAACGATCCTGGGTCCGTTATGGTTCTTCCTGCAGCCGGTACTTACAACCCTAATGTTCATTTTCGTATTTGGCAAATTGGCGGGCCTGTCTACAGATGGGATACCGCGGCCTCTATTTTACCTGGCCGGAATTACGGCCTGGAATTATTTCTCCGAGTGCCTGACAAAAACCTCAACGGTATTCAAAGATAATGCCGCTGTATTCGGCAAAGTTTATTTTCCGCGCATGGTGGTACCAGTTAGTATCGTGTTGAGTAATCTTGCCCGGTTTGGCATCCAGTTGATCCTGTTCCTGCTCGTATGGGCATATTATTATTTCCAGGGTATTGTACAGGTTTCCCCTGTTGTATTTCTTTTCCCGGTGTTGGTTTTCCTCATGGCCCTGATGGGATTGGGACTGGGTATGATCATTTCA
This sequence comes from Ferruginibacter sp., assembly GCA_046590515.1. Classification (GTDB taxonomy): domain Bacteria; phylum Bacteroidota; class Bacteroidia; order Chitinophagales; family Chitinophagaceae; genus Ferruginibacter. The sequence continues at coordinate 5,082 of JBKJUT010000197.1, read as the reverse complement.
GCTATGACCACCCGTTACCGTGACCTCGCATTCCTGGTTACCTTCGGGGTGCAGCTCCTGATGTATTCTACCACTATTGCCTATCCATTATCTGCTGTGCCCTCCCGTTACCAGTTACTGGTTAAACTGAACCCTATGACTTCAATAGTAGAGACTTTCCGCCTCGGCTTCCTGGGTAATGGTACATTCAGTTGGACGGCGCTGCTTTATACCGCCATATTTTCCATTGTGGCTTTCCTGGCCGGGTTGTTCATTTTTAACCGGGTGGAAAAAAATTTCGTGGATACTGTATAAATTAATTACCACGTGTCAACAGTCATACAAATAGAAAACCTTTCCAAAGTTTACCGGCTGGGTGAAATCGGCACGGGCAGTTTTACCCGTGATATGGAACGGTGGTATGCCAGGGCCAGGGGTAAAGAAGATCCATTTACCCGGATCGGAGAGGTTCCACAAATGAAGTCGGGGCTGGTAAGCAGCCTGCAGCAGATAAATCTAAATATCGGGCAAGGAGAGGCAGTAGGAGTGGTAGGCCGCAATGGCGCTGGCAAAAGCACACTTTTGAAAATACTTAGCCGGGTCACAGGGCCTACTACAGGTTCGGTAAAAATAAAAGGGCGTATCGCCAGCCTGCTTGAAGTGGGCACAGGATTTCATCCCGATCTTACGGGCAGGGAAAATATCTACCTGAATGGTGCAATACTTGGCATGCGTAAAAGTGAAATAAAGAGAAAGCTTGACCAGATCATAGATTTCAGTGGGGTAGAAAAATATATAGATACACCTGTAAAACGGTATTCATCAGGGATGTATGTGCGTTTAGCCTTTGCCGTGGCTGCCCACCTGGACAGTGACATCCTCGTAGTAGACGAAGTACTTGCTGTGGGCGATGCAGAATTCCAGAAGAAATGCCTGGGTAAAATGGGAGAGATCAGCAAAGGAGAGGGTAGAACGGTATTATTCGTAAGCCATAATATGTCAGCAATCCGGCAACTCTGTAACCGCTGCATTTACCTCGACAAAGGCCGGCTGGAATTCAGTGGTGAGGTAAATGAAGGACTTTCATTATACTATAACAGCATAAAAACAAGTTCGGCTGGCAGGTTGCGTTTCTTTGAAAACCGTAAAGTAAAAAGCAGTACGCGGATTACGGGGTTCGAGGTTAAACAAGATCCGGTAAAAGGCTGCCTTGTATCAGTAGGCGTGGAATCCTCTGATATAGTTAAGAATATGGAAATTGCCTTTGGGATCAATGACGGGCTGGGGTTAAGGCTCGCCACTTTTCATAGCCGGTTCACCAATCAACAATTTGACCTGCAGCCCGGTAATAACCTGTTAACCTGCCAAATCGAAAATTTCTTTCTTAAACAGGAGAGCTATTCTATGAATATATTCCTGGGTAATAAATTTGAAGTAATCGATTTCCTGGAAGAACCGGTTGAATTCGAGATCGCAGAATATGATTTCTACCCGTCGGGTATTGTGCCAGACGGATCACAAGGAAACCTGCTGGCCCCTCACCATTGGCACATCACATACCCGGAGAATAATGAATAAGTTACTTACTGTAGAAGAAGAATTGTTTTGTACCCGTTATGAAAGAGACATTCTTTCCGGTATCGTGCATCAGCAGAAACTGGAGAGGTGGGTGCCCGGCTATTGCAGCGATCACACCCACAAGGAACATATCGCCCGTTATGACTGGGCCGCCGGCTTCGTGCTCAATAAATCAGTTTTGGATATTGCCTGTGGTACCGGTTTCGGCAGTTATACCCTGGCAGCCGCCGGTGCTGAGCATGTATTGGGTTGTGACCTGGATGATGAAACAATACAGTATGCTGCTTTAAGACATGCACATCCCCGCCTGGTATTTCAACAGGAAGATGCGGAGAAATTTATACCCTCGGAAAAATTTGATGTAATTACAAGTTTTGAAACTATAGAGCATCTGCATCAACCAGAGGAATTTTTAAAAAATATCAGGCAGGCAATGGATGCAGGAAGCGATCTTTTTATTTCCACTCCTATTTCAGAAAGAAGTATTAACCTCAAACCAGATAATATTTTTCATGTAAGGGAGTGGGGCTTCAATAGTTTCCAGGAAATGCTGGCAAAAGAATTCGCTATACAGCAGGTTTATCTCCAGGTGTACCAGGCAGCCAGGCCGGTAAACCGTATGATCTCCGGGATAACAAAAAAGCTTGGAATTGACGGAAGTGATACTAAAAAGATGGACAGGTTAGTTCCATTCCAATACGACCCGCAAATTAACCGGTTGACAGAACTCGGTAAGACGTGGACGGGATATCAATTAGTACATTGTAAATTACCGTGATTCAAAAGCCTTTTTTTATTATAACATCAGTAATTCATTTCAGCCTAAATGAGTTGTCCTATTCGTCAACCCGTTCTGTTTACATTCCGGAAGAAAGAGCCAGGCAAACCCGCAAAACGATAGAGACTATACGTGAACGTGTACCCGCAGCTAAAATTATTCTTGTTGAAATGGGAAATAAGGGTGATGATTATGGATTGCGAGGAATGACAGATGAATATATAAATGCGGGAAAGCATTTCTGGGTAAGATGGGCGGTCAATAGCCGCCACAAAGGCTTCGGTGAAGCGGTTGGACTGCTAACAGTGGTAAATTACCTGCGGAAATACGAGGGCTTGTTTTTTAAATTAAGCGGCCGTTATTTTTTAAATGAAGAATTTAAACTGGCTGAATGGTCCGGGGATAAATTCAGTTTCAGGTTTTATAATGCTGGGGTATCAACCAGGTTGTATGCTTTTCCTTCCACCGAACTGGAAAGCTGGAAGAATGCCTTGTCAGGGTCTTTAATGCAGTTGTGGAAAGGAGGCAGCCTGGAAGATATACTGCCCCGTGAACTCACAAAAAATAAGATTCATAAAATGGACAATCTCGGTGTATCAGGCCTGGTAGCACCGGATGGCAATGTAATCAGGGAATGAATTATCCTTTATCAATTATAACAGATCCGGTTCCGGTCCGCACCTTAAAGCAGCAGGCCAGGGAGTGGGTAGCCAGGCCCGCCCGTTTATATCTGAAAGGAAGAACTCTTCCTGCACCTGGAAAATATGGTGGGCACAGCGCAGTTACCAGGAGCCTGGTTGAAGGGCTATCCAAAGCCGGCTTGCCCTTTAATTATAATCCCTCAATAAAGGATATGTATTCACAGGTGCTGGTATTATCCGGTGTAAAAAACCTGGAGAATGCCATTGCCTTAAAAAAGGCCGGAAAAATTTCAACTCTTTTGGCCGGGCCTAACGTAGTAGATCATATTCTCGATCACGGTAAGATTGGAGCAGACCCTGGTATTGACCGTTACCTGGTTCCATCAGAGTGGGTTAAGAATGTAATACTAGACGATGCCCCGGAATTAACCGGCAGGATAATAGTATGGGCTGCAGGAGTGGATACAGGGTTCTGGACACCAGTATCCGGGGCAGTAAAAACCCACGTACTACTTTATAAAAAATCAGAAAGCCCGGCTTTTCATGCAGAAGTAAAGCATGTTATTGAAGAAGCAGGGTACCAGGTAATAGAAATTGAATATGGAAAATATGATGACCGGATGTTTAGAAAGGCATTAAACCGGTCAGCATTTGCGGTATTTATTAGTCGGAGTGAAAGCCAGGGAATAGCCCTGGCAGAAGCATGGGCGATGAATGTACCCACCCTGGTTTACAATCCCGGTAGCTTTTTTTATGGGGGAAAATTAGTGGAAGGTATATCTGCCTGTCCCTACCTGGTTGACACAGCCGGTAAAGAATGGAAAACCTTAGAGGAATTAAATGCAATCCTGGGTACATTGAATGAACCACATATTGCACCCCGGAAATATACTCTTGAATATTTTACTGACGATGCTGCAGCGTCTAACCTTATCAGCCAGTTGGCATTGGTTATAGATTCTGCTGGAGAAAAAGCTGTTAATTGATAAAAAGGATTCTTGATAAAATAAAATGGACCAGGGCAAAGAATGCGAAGATCACACAGTTCCGCAATGAGTTCCTCAGGTTCAAAAATAGTTACAAGGGAACTATGCGCCTGGATTTTACGGAGGCCATACCATACCTGGATGATAAGACTGCGGACACTGGTTTTGATGCTCATTATATTTATCATCCGGCCTGGGCAGCCAGGTTAATCAAAAAAAATGCGCCAGCACTGCATACTGATATCAGTTCTACCTTGCATTTTTGCAGCTTATTGTCTGCATTTATTCCTGTGGCATTTTACGATTACCGGCCAGCCCGTTTACAGCTCGGAAACCTGACAACAGTAAAATGCGATCTCACCCAATTGGATTTTACATCCGGTAGCATAGAAAGCCTGTCGTGTATGCATACCCTGGAACATATAGGCCTGGGAAGGTATGGAGATCCTATTGATCCGTTAGGAGATGTGAAAGCCATAAATGAATTGAAAAGAGTAGTTAAGCCAAATGGTTCATTGTTCGTGGTAGTTCCGGTAGGAGAGCCCAAAATTGTGTTTAATGCGCACCGTATATATGACCCTGTGGAATTTGTAAAACTGTTTGAAGGCTTCAGGTTGGCAGATTTCAGCCTGGTAAAAGACAACAATGATTTTATAGAAGGGATAGACCCTGTTCAGGCAAAGGAGGAAAAATATGGTTGTGGTTGTTATTGGTTTATCAAATCGGGTGCATGGTAATTGTAAGGTTACAGGGCGGCCTGGGCAACCAGCTTTTTCAGTACGCTGCTGCCCGTCGGTTATCTTTACTACATCACACGGCGTGTAAAGTCGATAACTCTTTATATAATCATAACTTACCTGCAACTACCCCGCGTCATTATGAACTGCAGGCTTTTGATACACCGATAGAAGTGGCGGGTAAAAAAGATACCGGACGTTTTTTTGGGAAGTCATTTTTTCAGAAATTGCAAAGATTCATTCATAGCAGCAGCATACTCCAGGAACAATCTTTTAACTATGATGAAAGTTTCATCCAGGCCGGCGCAGATACATACCTGGTTGGTTATTTCCAAAACGAAAAGTATTTTAATGAAATCAGTGAAACCCTGCGACAGGATTTT
>JBKJUT010000138.1:0-2654 GCA_046590515.1 Ferruginibacter sp. | reverse complement strand
GGTAAGTTTTGTACCCGGTTGAGTGACCTTCAGATACAGTGTGTTCCCCTCTTAGGCCTGCCTGCAACATAAAATTTCCCATTGGTTGCTGCAGGTTAATATATAGAGCACTGATTTTTTCAGTGTAATCAAATCGGTTGCTGCGTAAGGTATCCATTACTTTATAGTTTGAATACACATTGAAACGCCTGAAATCGTTGTCAGTATTTACATAGGAACCCTTTCCTCCAAAACCAATCTTTCCTTTCTTCCACTTCTGTTCATAATCTCCTTTAAAAGAATAAATAGAAATATCTGAGGGAGACAGCATATTGTAAATAGTCCTGCCGGTTTCAACCTGGTGCCCAGGTTCATAATAAATATTGGGCTGTAATTGATTGCTGTTTATATCGTATGAGCCATAATCTGCATCCAGGGTCAGTTCCCGGCCACTGGTATCGGTGTAGCGGTAGTTAAGGTTATAATTTGTGTTACTACGATGCATATCATTATTATTATCTGCATCCAGAATTTTTACCAGCTTCCCGGATGGCCTGTAATAAATATCGGTGTTGCTTTCACTTGTTAACACCCGGTTATTAAGAGAACCGTTTATAATAAAACCCAGTGTGCTCTTGCTGCTGATAAAGTAATCAGTACCTACTTTATAGTTATGACTATACCCATCAAAATCCATCCTGGTTACCTGGTCAAAAGCTGAATCACTGATAGACCGGTAAAAATTCATACTGTTCCGGTTTTTAGACTTATTGTAATTATAGGAAGCAAAAACGTTACTATATTTATTTCGGTTGTTAAGCGAAAATCCGGCATTATACTTTGGAAAAATACCAATGGCATAACCTGCATTTACAGAACCGTTTGTTCCCCACGACTTGTTCTTTTTTAAACGGATGTTTATGATTCCTGCATTACCGGCAGCTTCATATTTTGCTGATGGGTTGGTAATGATTTCCATAGCTTCAATTTGTGCAGACTGCAGCGATTTCAGGTAATCTGAAAGGTCTTTGCCGGATAATGGGGTTGGCCTTCCATCTATGTAAACCTGCACCCCGTTTTTTCCACTAAGCGAAATATTATCATCGCGGTCTACCACAACACCTGGGGATTTGCGTAATAATTCCAGCGCATCACTACCTACAGCATTTATGGTTCCTTCCACATTCAATATTGTTTTGCCCGCAAAAACTTCTATAACAGGCTTTTTCGCAACCACTGTAACTCCTTTTAATGATGCAGGAAGTTTAGATAAAGTGATAGCAGGAACTACCAGGTTTTTATCATCGAGGTGAAGAAGAGAAGATGTAAAGGTGTTGAAACCTACGTGGGAAAAACGCAGCAGATAATTTCCCGGAACCAGATTATTAAAACTGTAATTTCCATTATCCCTTGAAGTTGCATATTTAACCGCAGAAGTATCTTTGGAATATAATAAAGTTACAGTTGTACCACTTGAGAACCTGCCGTTTTCATCCAGCACCGTACCTGAAATTGATTGCGCATTGGTGCAGATTGCAATGAATAAAAACAATACAAAAAATAACCCTTTATACATAATTTTTATATTAAGGCGCAATGTAATTACTTCCCTACAATTATGTAAATTTTATTCTATGATTTACAGCAAAAAAGCGATGAGCGGTAAATTAATAAGTAAAATGCGGTTTTTACTATCACAAAAAAACCAGGCAACTACTTGCCGGCATATTACCGGTAGTTTAGTAGCCTGGTGCATTGCACGTTAGTGCGAAAAACTTAGAAGGTACTTTTATAGTCTTGAGCAGGTTTAATAATACTGCTGAACAGGTTTCTTAAATTAGCTGGAATCACTTCTTCTACTTTTCCCTTAAGAGAATCAAACATTTGCTTCTTTGATTCAGGGCTCATGTTTTTGTATTTATGATAGGCAAAGGCGGCAATACCCGCAATTAAAAGACTTTTTTTGTTCATGGCTATGTTTTTTGTTGGTGACGTATATGTTATAGTAATAAAATATCGTACCAATTTTAAAACTTATATAAAATGAGACACACTCCTTTTAAAAACCAGGTTGGACAAAAGCAACACAAACCGCAAAAAGAAATAAGCAATCCAATTTTCAAATATATTTAATATGCAGATTTCCTTCCCGGGACCGGAGAATTATAACATCGAATCGTACGCATAGCTTTCCATAAGATTTCTTTATTTACTTCGCCGCCCTGGCTTCATATATTAACTGGTAACCTAGTAAGCCCGGCGCTAACATCTTAATTCTGTTATAAATTGACATCGCTATTGAGGGAGATAAAATCCGGGAAAATAAAGAGTTTAATGGCAACTGGCCTGTAACAAATTGCTTTGTGACTGTAAAGCCGTTTCTTTCCAGTAATAATTTTCCGGATTTAAATGTGTACCACTTGAAATGGGTATTATCCCACAAGCCTGCATCCTGGTAATTAAATTCACCTTTGATCAACTCCAGCCTTGACTTATAATGAAATAAATTAGGCAAAGCCACAATCAGCCTTCCTTCTTTCTCCAGGCATTTCATTATATCAGTTAATAACTTATCCGGATAACATATGTGCTCCAATACATGTGAACAGATAACACAATCATATTTCTTCTGTAATACTTCTTCCGGCAAACCTTTCTCTATGTCAAATAAAAAT
>JBKJUT010000120.1:0-14018 GCA_046590515.1 Ferruginibacter sp. | reverse complement strand
TGGATATCGAAGAAGGAGCGGATATAGTTATGGTAAAACCCGGTCTTCCCTATCTGGATATTGTGCGCGAAGTAAAGGACGCAGTAGACGTTCCCGTTAGTGTTTATAATATCAGCGGTGAATATGCCATGATTAAGGCCGCTGCGAAAATGGGCTGGATAGATGAAGATAAAGCCATACTTGAAACGCTTACTTCCATCAAAAGAGCAGGAGCAGATCTTATTGCAACTTATTTTGCCAAAGATGCGGCCAGGTTATTAAATAAATAACGCTCCCTTCTTTTCAAAAATTTAAAATAATTATATGAATACCAGGAAAAGTGTAAAGTTATTTGAACGTGCCCAGCAGTCGATACCCGGTGGTGTCAACTCACCTGTACGCGCATTTAAAAGTGTAGGCGGTACACCGCTTTTTATAAAGAAAGCTTCAGGTGCTTACCTGTATGACGTAGATGGGAACAGGTACATTGATTTTATAGCATCCTGGGGGCCAATGATCCTGGGCCATGCTTTTCCTCCTGTGGTAAAGGCCATAAAAAATTATGCATCCGACTCCACATCCTTTGGTGCACCTACACTCTTAGAAGTAGAAATGGCTGAATTGATAATCAGCATGGTGCCTAATGTAGACCTGGTAAGAATGGTAAGCAGCGGCACTGAAGCATGTATGAGTGCTATCAGGCTGGCACGCGGGTATACCGGCAAAAATAAAATATTGAAATTTGAAGGCAATTACCACGGTCACGCTGACTCGTTTTTAGTCAAGGCCGGCAGCGGTATGGCTACGCTGGATATTCAAACTGTGCCCGGTATCACGTCAGGTGTCAGCAACGATACCTTGAATGCACCTTATAATGACCTGGAAGCAGTTCGTAAACTGGTGGCAGAAAACAAAGGCCAGGTGGCTGCTATTATAGTGGAGCCGGTAGCGGGGAACATGGGTTGTATTCTCCCTGCCCCGGGCTTCCTGGAAGGGTTGCGTACTATTTGTAATGAAGAAAATATTGTTTTCATATTTGATGAAGTGATGACCGGTTTTCGTTTATCCGCCGGCGGTGCCCAGCAAACTCTGGGCATTGTTGCAGACCTTGTTACTTATGGAAAAGTGATCGGTGGCGGTTTGCCTGTCGGGGCTTTTGGTGGCAAAAAAGAGATCATGCAGCACATTGCACCACTCGGCAATGTATACCAGGCTGGTACACTAAGTGGAAATCCTATTGCTATGATTGCCGGTTTTACTGTACTTAAGCAGTTAAAAGAAAACCCCGGGATCTATAAAAAACTGGAAGAAAAAACTATCTACCTGAAAGAAGGAATGGAGAAAGTATTAGTAAAATCAGGCCGTCCTTACATGATCAACCAACTTGGTTCTATGATAAGCCTGCATTTCAGTGAGCACCCTGTAACCGACTTTTCAAGTGCATCAAAAGCAGACATCCCTCTGTTTAATAAGTTGTTTCATTTTATGCTCGATCATGGAGTATACCTGCCTCCCTCTGCGTATGAAAGCTGGTTCTTAAATAATGCGCTTAGTTATGCTGACCTCGATAAAACCATAAATACATTAAAAAAATTCCTGGCTTTGAAATAATTACCCTGGCTATCAGATTTTACGGGAGTTGCGCATTTCAATATTTACAAGGAAATTATAAAGATTCATTTCTTTGGGCATTTCTAATTTTTTCCTGAGCCGGTAGCGGCTGATTTCCACTCCCCTGACAGAGATGTTCATTAACTGTGCAATCTCCTTGGTGGAAAGGTTCATTCGTAAATAGGCAGATAACTTCAATTCATTGTTACTTAGTGAAGGGTAAGTAGTTTTTAATGCCGACAGGAAATCACTATGCACATTGTCAAAATGCGCGGTGAATTGCTCCCATTGGGTATCAATTTTATCCTCATCTCCCAGCACCCTGATAATTTTTTTTATATCTTCTACATCCTTCCCTCCATCAGAGTGTTTTTTCAATTTTACAACCTGCTCTTTAATCTTACCTAATAATTCACCTTTTTGCACCAGGTGCATAGCTACTGATGCTAATTCATTATTCTTATGTTTAATCTCTGCCTCCAGTTTTTCATTTTTCAGACTTATGATCTCCTTCTCTGTTTTATCAATTTCTAACTGGTGCAGATACAGGAGTCGTTTTTGCTCTTCCTCATGTTTCCGTTGCTGGTGCCTGAATTTCTTCTTGAGTGCGCCGTACATCAAATACATAACACCCAGGAATAATAATGAATAGATAATATAGGCATAAATGGTCTGGTACCAGGGTGGTAATACTTCAAATGCATATGTTTTAATGGAAGATTCATTGCCCAGGTTGTTTCGCGCTTTCACCTTAAATACATATTTCCCCGCAGGCAGGTTTGTATATTCTTTTTCTGTTTTTTTAGAAAATTCAGAAAATTTCTCATCGAAACCCTGCAGCAGATAACTATATTCTATATTAGATTGTTGTGCAAATACGGGCGATGCAAATTCAAAATGGAATGAATTCCATGAATGGCTGACCTTAGCAGCTTTGATGGATTCTGAACTGTCAGCATTTAACTCACTTTCATAACCACCGAAGAGGAGGCTGTCTGTTTTATTAATAGCCTTAACTGATATGATCTTCACCCTGATGGGAGATTTAATCTTTTTATATTCTTCGTAATTAATGTGGTAAAATCCTTTCTCGGCCCCGATTAATATGTTATTCCGGTTTATAGGAAGTACATTTTCAAAACCACTTACAAATTTGTTATTCAATTCCGGGAAATATATGAGCGTTGGCTGAGCAGTTGACATGTCTGCGACACCAATCGTCTTATCGAATACAAACCAGATATTACCCGCAAAATCTTCTTTAAAATACCGGATCACTTTCGAGCCAAACAACTGGTTGAAAAAGGCAGAAGGTTCAAAAATGTCCTTTGATTTATTAAATTCAAATATGCCTTGTTCAGTGGTTAGTACTATCCGGTTCCTGATTTTAAATATGTAGTTTCCGTTCTTTGAAAGCACGCCATCTTTGCCGGCCATTCTTTTTATTTCACTGTTAATTCCAATTAAGCGGACACGGTATATTCCTTTATAGGGATGAGATATCCATATATCCTGTCCATCAATGCAAATAAACCTGGATGATTCAAAATGAGCTGACGCCTTGCTTTTGGTAATTATTCCATTGGCATAATCAAAAAAACTGACTCCCTGGTAATTGCCGGCCACTACCAAAGTTGAAGGCAATACATTCGAATAAGGCAGGAAATTCCAGAAACCCGTTGAATTATCTAATGGGCGTGCTACTTTATTTTGTATTTCAAAAGCCCCGTCATGATGGCCCATTAACAGCAATCCGTTTACTTCCGAAAGGTTCCACACCTGGCCCTTGGTATTTGCAACAGGTTCAAACCTGCTTTTTACATAACTCAGGTCTTTTTCCAAATTCAGACGGGCCACGTAAAGTCCATTTGAAGTACCTATATAAAGGTCATTTTTAAATACCTGGGCGGTATACCCGGATCCTTCATTTAGATAATCGGGGTAAATATGTTTTATAGCATTGTTATAAGCAATAAAATCAATCCCATTATCCAATCCCAGCCATAGGTTACGCTCCTTGTCTAAAAATATGTCCAGTATATTATTATTCTGCAATCCTTCCCGGGTTGTAAATTGCTGTACAAGGTTGCCTCTTTTATCAATTATCAGGCAACCATTCAGGTTAGTAGTAATGGCAATATGGTTATCGTTTACCATTAATGAAGCAGAAGGATGGGTATTATTGATTTTGCCTGGTAATGCATTCTGGAAACGGGTCATCTCATCACTATGTAATAAATAAAGACCATGCTTCACTGTTGTTACCAGGGCGCTGTCATTACCGACTGAAGTCATAGAAGTTATATAATATTCCCCGTTTAACTCGCTTTTTTTTAAAAAAGGTGACCATGTCCCGTTTTGAAAAGATAACAAGCCCTTTTCAGCATCTTGTGCCAAGAGCCGGTCATTATAGATGGTCATATATCTCCAGTGAGAGGTCTGGTAAGATGTGGCTTTGTTGCCATCCACCTGGTAAATTCTGTCACTGGTTTGAAAGAATATCCAGCCGTGGTAAAAATAAATATCCCAGACATCGGTAAAGGATCGTTCATTTTCAGGCAGAATGCTCTTTAAACTGTGGAAAGTCAATTGGCCATTACCCGAAGGGGAAAAATATCCGAATTCATCCTGGCCCCCCACGTATAATTTATTATCCGGGCCAAACTTAATCGAGCGAACAATGCTTTTGTTTGGAAGTGGCAATAATTTCCAGTTAATCCCGTCAAATGTGAGCACTCCTTCACTATTAGCAAAATACATTATTCCATTTCTGTCCTGCCTGATCTGGCGGTTCTGAGCACCTGCTTTATACACCTGTTTCGCATAATTTACAAAATCAGGAAGCCCAATGGTATTTTGACTCTGTACTGGCCACAATACAAATAAATAAAAAGTAAGAATTATTGTCTTTTTTAAACTCATAGAGAAATGTGAAAGTAATATTTTTTTGATGATGTAGTATTGAAGTGGTGAAAATGGCTATTCAACCCTCTTTTATAATATTTTGATGTAGTAGTGATGTAGTGGTTTATGCAAGTTCAAATTTGAAAATGATTAATTTGACATACCAATACACGGTTTAACCTTAACTAAAAACTTGCATATGAAATGTAAAATGGCTTTTTTGCTTTGTACATTCCTCGTTATTATGGGTTTGCAACAGGCATATTCCCAATCTATTACAGTAACCGGCCAGGTGACCCAAACAAATAAAGATCCTCTTCCTGGGGCAACTGTAACAGAAAAAGGCACTAACAACGCTACTTCAACTGATAAGGAGGGTAATTATTCCATATCTGTTCCTAAAGGAGGGGTGTTAGTGATTAGTTATACAGGAATGGGTACCAGGGAAATCACTGTAAGTGGCCCGGGCAGCCGTGATTTCTCTTTAATACAATCTGCCGGTACGATGGATGAAATTGTGGTAATTGGTTATGGCCAACAGAAAAAAAGCCTGGTAACCGGTGCTATTTCTTCAATCAAAGCTGACCAGATAAATACAGTATCCAATACACGTATAGATCAGGCCTTGCAGGGAAGAGTATCCGGTGTATCCGTAAATCCGCAGTCGGGCCAGCCGGGTTCTGGACTCAGTGTGAAGATCCGGGGTACCTCTTCAAACAGAAATACCGGTCCCTTATATATAATTGACGGAATCAAATCAGGCGGCATTGAATCCCTTGATCCTTCTGTAATTGCTTCAATTGAGGTGTTAAAGGATGGTGCCTCCTCAGCTATATATGGCTCTGAAGGTTCTAATGGGGTTATCATCATTACTACTAAAACGGGCAGGCGAAACACAGGGGAAATATCCTACGCGATGCAATATGGCACCCAAAGCGTAAAAGATGATTATATAAAAATGATGAATGCCCAGCAGTATCAGCAATATTTACTGGAAGCCGGTGTATCTAATGCGCCAACCATCTCAGAAGCGGCGGCCATAGGAGCAGGCACCAACTGGATAAAGGAAGTGATCCAAACAGCCCCCCAGCAACATCATACCCTCGCCTTTAGTGGAGGGAGCGATAAATCGACCTACTATATGTCGGGTAATATTTTCCGACAGGATGGCATTGTTGGTGGCGACAAAGCCCAATTCAACAGGTACACGGCCAGGATCAACAGCGATGTAAATGTAAAACCCTGGCTGAAAGTTGGAGAAAGAATTGAATTCTCTCACCATACCCGCAGGGCTATTTCTGATAATACCGAGTTCGGTTCAATCCTCGGTAGTGCCGTAGTGATGGATCCATTGACACCGACTGTGTACTCCGGCACTTTACCCGCACACGTACAAACAGCTATCAGCCAGGGTAAGCCTCTACGCAGGGATGCGAATGGTAATTACTATGGTATTTCAAAGTTTCTGAAAGGTGAATATGGAAACCCGCTTGCACGTATTGATATGGCAAAGGGACAAAATATACAAAACAAGATTTTCGCAAATGTTTTTACAGAGATCGACCTGTTGAAGGAACTTAAATTTACCACACGTTTTGGTATAGACGCGGCTTTCCAGACAGGTCATGGCTGGACACCCACCTTTTGGTTCTCAGACGAAAGCCAGAATACTTTATCTAACGGCTACGATTACGGGAATACCTGGACCACCTGGTTACTGGAGAATTTCGCCACGTACAGTAAAAAGATACGTAGCCACAACTTCGTATTATTGGCAGGCGCTTCACAGCAAAAAACCAATGAAGTACATACAGGAGGCAGTTATTCAGGCCTCTTCAAAGAAGAAGATAAATTTTCCTATGCTGATTTTGTGCCGGATGCGAACGACCGTTTCGGAAGTATTGCGTTTGCACAGACACTGGCCTCGTTCTATACTAGATTGCAATATGATTATGATGGTAAATATCTTTTTGCTGCTTCGGTTCGCAGGGATGGATCTTCCAAACTGCACCCCGACAACAGGTGGCAGACATTCCCATCTTTTTCTGCTGGATGGGTATTTACAAAAGCAGCTTTCCTGCCTGCAGCCTTAAAAAATACCGTTAATTACGGAAAAATAAGGGCAAGCTGGGGACAAAACGGGGGAGTAGGAAGTCTGGGACGGGCTGATTACCTGAATGCGATAAGTGCCGGACTTATATATCCTGATGGTAACGGTGGGTTTCTTGTGGGCGCTTATCCTACCCAGTTAGCTAACCCCGGTTTAAAGTGGGAAACCGGCGAACAGTTCGACATTGGTCTGGATCTCGCCTTACTTCATAATAAATTAAATTTTACTGTTGATTATTATAAAAAAACAACCAAAGACCTGCTTACCGGCGGGGTTCCTCCGTTATATGTTGGTAATGGACTAACTACAGTAAATGCCGGAGACGTGGTGAACAAAGGCTGGGAATTTGAATTAAATTATAAAGCCACCCCATTACGCAATGGCTTCACCTACGAGATAGGTGGTAACATTTCCTTTAACAAAAATGAAGTAACATACCTGGATCCTAATTCTCCGGTTTTGCCGGGAGCAGGTATTGGTACAGGTTGGACTGCTACTTCTTCTAAGGTGGGTGAACCATTCTGGTATTTCACCGGTTATAAAACCGATGGAATTTTCCAGACCCAGGACCAGGTTACTTCATACCTGGCAAAGACAGGTATCACAGGTTATTCACCTAAGCCAGGAGATCCTGTAGTGATTGATGTAAACGGGGATAAATTGATATCCCCGGCAGATATGACCAAGATTGGCGATCCTAATCCTAAGTATATTTATGGAGCTCACATCAACCTGGCTTTTAAAGGTTTTGACTTCCTGGTATTTGCACAAGGGCAGGCAGGAAATGATGTATTGATGGGTTTTAACCGTACTGATCGTCCTAATGCAAATAAGCCGGCTTTTTATTATAACAACCGGTGGACCGGGCCTAACAGTACTAACACATGGTTTGCTTCCAATACTTCAAGTCCGTATGTATACAACAGCGACCTGATGGTATTTGATGGTTCATTCATGCGGATCCGCCAGTTGCAGTTAGGGTACACCCTGCCTTCAACCCTCTTACGTAAAATCCCCTCAAAAAATGCCAGGTTTTACGTGTCTCTGGATGACTTCTTCACATTTACAAAATATCCTGGAGTAGATCCGGAAGTCAGTAACACAGGCAGCAGTACAGGTATAGACCGCGGTGGTTATCCTATTCCCCGGAAAGTAATGGTAGGTCTTTCTGTTACATTTTAAATAATTGGAAAAGAAAAATTTTAAATATATCAAAATGAAAAAATCATTCATTAAAATTTCCCTGCTATGTTTTTTCGTTGCCTCGGTATCCGGGGGTTGTAAGAAATTTCTTACCAATGAAATACCCGGCACTTATGCAGAAGATGATTTCTATAAGACCGATGAAGATGTAACCCAGGCGGTCACAGGAGTGTATGATATGATGCAGGCGCATTATAATAACAACTGGGCAAGTATTTATATGATTAAAAGCCTCCTGACAGATGAAAGTAATTGCGGCGGCAGTAATGCAGGTGACCAACCAGGTTACCAAACACTCGATGACTATACTTTCGATGCCACAAATGATAAAGTGAGAGATGCCTGGCGCATGTGTTACTACACTATTTACCGTGCCAATAAAGTCATAAACAAAGCGGACGACTTAACTCCTTTACGTAAACGTTTGAAGGCAGAAGCAAAAGTGTTACGTGCATATAATTATTTCGAACTTGTTACTATGTGGGGAAACGTACCACTGGTACTTAATGATATTCCCCCTGCCCAGTTTACTTCAACACCACGTGCTGCCAAAGCAGATATTTATAAGCAGATTGAAAAGGACCTGTCTGAAGCTGCAGTAGACCTGCCGCTTAAAACTAATTATAGTCCGGTGGACCGCTTCCGTGTATCAAAAGGCACAGCACAATCCTTATTGGGAAAAACATTATTGTATGAACAAAAGTGGAATGAGGCTGCAGTGCAGTTCGACCAGGTTATCAATTCGAATGTGTATTCGGTAGCACCAAGTATATCTTCCGTGTTCTCTGCCAGCGGTGAGTTTGGTCAGGAATCAATTTTTGAAATTTCCTATTCCAGCGGGCGCAGTTATGACTGGGGGAATTTCCCATGGGGTTCAGCCCCGGAAAGCAATATTCATGTGCAGTTAATGGGGCCACGGGGAGATTATTATACCAAGGCACCCGGTGATTCACTGATTGCGGGTTGGGGTTTCATCAGGCCAAAACAAAAAATGTGGGATGCCTTTATCGCAGATGGAGGCGTTTCTCGCAGAAAACAAAGTATTATGTCGCAGCAGGAATTAATTGCTGCGGGAGGAAACTGGACCGCACCTAATGATTGGGATTATGAAGGTTTTTTTCAACGTAAATATGGTTCCTTCAGTAACCAGACAGGTGGCCCTATCAGTGAATTGAACTATGGCACTAACTGGAGACATATACGGTATTCGGATGTGATGTTGATGGCCGCCGAAGCCAATTACAGGACTGATGAAGCTAAGGCCCGTGGCTATATTAACCAGGTACGCCAGAAAAGAGGAGTACCTGATGTAACGGCAACAGGTAATGCCTTATTTATAGCTATCGTGAAAGAAAGACAGGTAGAACTTGCATTTGAAGGAGTTCGGTTCCAGGACCTGGTAAGATGGGGAATGGCCGCCCAGGAATTAGGCCCATTAGGATTTGCAACCGGCAAACATGAATTGTTACCCATCCCAATTTATGATGTAAGTACAGGAGGATTATCTCAAAATTCAGGCTATCAATAATTAAAAAATTAAAATCAAGCAATATGAAATTAATATCAAAATCAGGGATAACCACGCTTTTAGGTATTATGCTTTTATCACTTTTGTTTTTTGCATGTAAGTATGATGTACGGGACCTGCAACCCAGACCTGTAGCTTCATTCACGGTAGCTCCGGTGCCAGGGGTGTCTAATAAATATTTGTTGATAAGCACTTCTCAAAACAGTTACCGTTACCTCTGGGATAAAGATGGGCAAGGTTTTGTAGATGGCAAGCAAACTGATACGGCTTACTTTCCTTTCCAGGGATCTTATAATGTAAAACTGTTTGTGTATGGACAGAACGGCCTGGATTCAACCAGCCAGGTAATTAATGTGGCAGCAAGCGACCCCGCCGCCTGCCAGGGTACACCGTTGGGTTTTATTACAAGCTGTACAGTTAAAAAGTGGAAGTTGGATCCCACAGCTGGTGCTTACCGGGTAGGCCCTGCCCCTAATAACGGTGACTGGTGGACGAGCCCGGCGGGTGAAGTATCAGCCCGCTCCTGCGAATTCAACGATGAATACAGTTTTGCTTTCAGTGCAAACCGCACCTTTACCTATGATAATAAAAATGACTTTTTCGGGGATGGCTATTTGGGAAACAATACCTGGACCTGCCAGCCTTCAAGCAATTATACCGCTGCCCAGGCTCCCTGGGGTTCCGGAACATTTACCTATTCATTCAGTGCAACAGGCGGTGTAAATAACCTGGGACGATTGACAGTTACAGGGTTAGGCGCTCACATTGGATTGCAAAAAGTACGCAATGGCGGTGAAGTAACAAGTGGCCCGGCCACTTCAATTACATATGATATTCTTTCAGCAGTACAAAATCCGGGTGGCTATGACCTACTTACCCTGGGTGTAGATATTGGTGGAGGTTGGTGGAGTTTCAGATTACGTTCTTTCTAACCGGGTATACTTTAGGTTTTTTAGAGTTCAAAACTGTTCAGGCAAATTTTTAGTTTTTGTTTCCTTGCCTTTGACAAGGAAACTATGTATACCTGTTAACATTGTTCAGCATAGTCAGGATGTCGTGCTGTTAAAAAAAATAACATGATCAGATTATTTATTTTTTTGTGCTTAATAATCTTTACACGTCCTGCTGACTTGTTTTCACAGGGAAGGCAGGATACTTCTGCCAGGATTGAAGGATTGCTGAAACAGATGACTTTGGATGAAAAGGTGCATATGATTCATGCCTCTTCCTCCTTTACATCAGGAGGAGTACCACGGTTAGGGATACCAGAATTAATTATGTCGGATGGCCCCCACGGTGTACGCCCTGAACATGGCCGCGACTGGATTCTGGACAATAACTCGCTGGATTCAGGAACTTACCTGCCTACAGGAGTTTGCCTGGCCGCTACCTGGAACCCGCAATTAGGTTATGCATATGGGGGAGTCTTGGGAAGTGAAGCCAGGTTCCGTGGAAAAAATGTGATCCTTGGCCCCGGTATAAATATTATCCGCTCTCCATTAAATGGCCGGAACTTCGAATACCAAAGTGAAGATCCCTATCTCGTTTCCAAAATGGTAGTAGGTTATATAAAAGGAGTACAGGACCAGGGAGTATCAGCTTGCGTAAAGCATTATGCCGCTAATAACCAGGAAACCCGTCGGCATGTGATTAATGTGCTGATGAGTGAAAGAGCTTTGCGTGAAATTTACCTGCCGGGCTTTAAGGCTGCCGTACAGGAAGGCAAGGTCAACACTTTGATGGGTTCTTATAACAAATTCAGGGGAGAGTGGGCTTCTCAGAATCATTACTTATTGCGGGATATCCTTAAAAAGGAATGGGGCTTTAAAGGCCTGGTCATGAGTGACTGGGATGCTGTGAACAGTACTACTGAAGCTATGTGGAATGGCCTGGACCTTGAGATGGGCGCCGATCTGCATATGCTTCCTAATCCTGATTATTCTAAATTTTATCTTGGTGATACGGTCACTACGCTCGTTAAAAGCGGAAGGTTACCTGAATACCTGCTGGATGAAAAAGTTAAACGGATATTGTATGTGATGTATAAGACCGGTATGCTCAATAATAATCTGAAAAAAGGAGATTATAATACTCCTGCTCACCGGCGGGTAGCAGAAAAAGTTGCCGAGGAAGGAATTGTCTTGCTGAAGAACCAGGGTAATATTTTGCCTGTTGATAAAACAAAATTGAAATCAATTGCCGTGATTGGTTTTAATGCAACCAGGGAACAGGCTATGGGCGGTGGCAGTTCACAGGTTCGTGCTTTTTATGAAGTAACACCGCTGGCGGGTATACGCAAATCGGCTGCAAATATTATAATAAACTATGCCCAGGGCTATGAAATTGCAAGAGGTGCCACTGCCAATGCTGTAATGATCCAGCAAGCTGTAGAAGCTGCCAAAAAATCAGAGGTGGCTGTTATTATCGGTGGCTGGACACATGGCTACAACTACTCCATTTGGCAAGACAATGCATACGATGCAGAGGATTACGATAAGCCCGATATGTTTATGCCTTTCGGGCAGGATGAATTGGTAAAAGCTGTAGTAAAGGCTAACCCCCGGACTGTAGTTGTATTAATGGGTGGTGGGGCAATAGATATGCAGCAATGGATAAACCAGGTGCCAGGAATTTTGCAAGCCTGGTATCCCGGAATGGAAGGGGGCAATGCTTTGGCTGCTATTTTATTCGGGCAGGTAAATCCTTCCGGTAAACTTCCTATGACCTTTCCTAAAAAACTGGAAGATCATCCATCCCATAAATTAGGAGAATATCCCGGGGATTCCGCTACAGTAAACTATTTCGATGATATCTATGTAGGTTACCGGTATTATGATACGTATAAAGTAGAACCGCAATTTGCTTTTGGACATGGCTTGTCCTACACCACTTTTAATTACTCCGGTCTAAATGTTCAAAAAACCGGTACTGGTGTTACAATCAGGTTTACTGTCAGGAACACAGGCAAGGTAGCCGGTGCAGAAGTAGCCCAGGTATATGTGAAAGAAGGAAGTCCGAGTATCCCGCGTCCAGACAAGGAATTAAAAGGATTCGAAAAAATTAATCTGCAGCCCGGGGAATCAAAAATGGTGACTCTGCAACTGGATGATTCAGCCTTCAGTTATTATAACGATGCAGAAGACGGTTGGGTAAAAGATAAAGGTAAATTTGACATACTGGTGGGAGGTTCGAGCAGGAGTATTCAATTAAGCACCACAGTGAACCTGTGATAAAAATTTATTATGAAAAAGGGGATTGACATGAATTTGATTATACTTATTCTTGGACTATTTTTTGGCAATTGTTCCAAGAAAAGTAATGCGCCTGCACCTGCTCCTGCAGTGGCAAAAGTATCTATAGACAATGTTACCCGACCCGAGGGAAACACGGGCACATCCCTATTTCTCTTTACTGTAAGCTTGGATCGTGCCTCTACTTTACCGGTTTCTGTCAGTTATACTACGGTAGAAGGCAGTGCTAAAATGAATGAGGATTTTATGCCGGCTACTCAAACCCTGACCTTTGCTCCAAATGAATTATCTAAAACTATTTCTATAGCAGTAGTGGGTGATGACCTGCGTGAAGGTGATGATGAATTTACCATTGTCTTATCCAATGCTGTGAATGCCGGATTATATGTTTCTTCCGGTAACGGTATCATTCAGAATGATGACAGCCGGGTAGGTTTTACCAATACTGGGTATGATGCTCCCACCTCGTACCCGGGTTATACTCTGGCGTGGTCTGATGAGTTTAATGGTACGGCTCTCAATACGTCTGCCTGGAGTTTTGATAACGGTGATGGCTGCCCCGGCAATTGTGGTTGGGGAAATAATGAACTGGAATACTATACTGGTCGCCCAGAAAATCTTTTTTTCCAGGATGGGAAAATGATAATAGAGGCGCGGAAAGAAAATTTCAGCGGTAAAAATTATACCTCCGCCAAAATATTGACACGAGGCAAAAAGGTATTTAAATTCGGTCGGATAGATATGCGTGCCAAATTACCTATTGGAAAAGGGATATGGCCGGCCTTCTGGATGATGCCGCAAAACAGTGTATATGGAGGTTGGCCAAAAAGCGGGGAAATAGATATTATGGAAATGATCGGTCACCAGCCATCCACATCTTATGGCACCCTACATTTCGGTCCGGGACCGGGAAGTACCCAGTTAGGGAGGAATTATGTACTGCCATCAGGTAAGTTCAATGATGAATTTCATGTTTTTTCACTGGAATGGAAACAGGACCAGATTAAATGGCTGATAGATGGTACTGTATTTTCCAGTTACAGTATCAGCGATTTTGGGAGCAATAACTATCCTTTTAATGAAGATTTCTTTTTAATATTAAACCTGGCTGTTGGCGGAAATTGGCCTGGTAACCCTGATGCAGGCACATATTTACCGCAATGGTTTATTGTTGACTATATCCGGGTTTACCAATAACTTTTTTTTCTCATATGCGTTTGTGTATTCCCAACCCGGATTTCTATCCGGGTTTTTTCATGGCTCAAATTTTATCATGGTAATTTTATGTGCATGCCCAGAGTTTTTCTCATAAGTATATCGCTTTTACTGCTGTATCAGCAGGGTTGGGGGCAATTATGCCAGGGGAGTCTTGGTGATCCTCTGGTCAACATCACCTTTGGTTCAGGCAATAATCCTGGTCCGGCCCAGGCTG
>JBKJUT010000122.1:0-7552 GCA_046590515.1 Ferruginibacter sp. | reverse complement strand
AGTAAAATTTGCGGTTAACAACTGGTTCAGCCATTCTTTAACAATCGTTTTCCCGTTGCTTCCTGTAATCCCAATCACAGGAAGGGTGAAACGCTGCCGGTGAAATGCAGCTATTTTATGCAATGCAGATAAAGTATCTGGCACCACCAGTATACAGGCGCCAGGCAAATTTAATTCGTTGCTATAACCTGAAGGCACTACGAAACACCGGGTGCCTCTTTCATACAATTCTTTAAGATAGGAGGTGGCTTGTGAGCGGTAGGCACCTATGGAAATAAAGAGACTGGATTCCGGAACCAAAACTTTGCGACTATCAGTCAACAGTGATTCTATCAACGGGTCGCCGGTCTGTTGCAAAGGTTCTACCTCAAGCGCACGGGCTATATCAGAAAATAAATAATCAGTCATTTTTACGGGCATAAGCCCTTATTTAATATTAAAGACCATCCTCCCCCGTACCATCACCGGCATGCAACCCTTTTTCATCCGTGTTATTCTGCATACCTATGAATTTCTCATTTTTATAAATGGAATAAAGAATAGAACTCACTATACAAACAACTATTACCAGCAGTGAGATCCACACCTCTATGGTCCCGATCCAGATTTCGGCAATCATTTTTCCACCTATAAACAATAATACCACTGCGATTCCCTGCTGCAGGTAATTGAACTTTTCAGCCGCACCCCGCAGCAGAAAAAACAAACTACGCAATCCCAAAACTGCAAAAATATTGGATGAATAAATAAGTAGTTTTTCTTTGGGATCGGGAATGATTGAAAATACCGCCGGTATAGAATCAATAGCGAAAACAATATCTATCAGGCCCAGCATGATAACTACCATAGCCAGTTTGGTCAAGTAATTCCTGCCATCAATTTTAACCATGAACTTACCATGTGGTTCTTCATTGGTGGTACGCAGGTATTTGCGCATTAATTTAAAAGCGAAACTTTTCTCCGGGTGAAATTCCTGTTCTTCAGTTGAAAAAAACATCTTAAAACCGGTAAATAAAAGAAATGCACCGAACACATACATGATCCAGTGAAAACGTGCCACCAGTTCACTGCCAATAGCAATAAAGCCGATGCGGAATATTACGGCCATTATTATGCCCAACAGCAGAACCCGGGAGTAGTTACGTGGATGAACTTTAAAAAAAGAAAAGATGATAATAAATACAAAAATATTATCGATCGAAAGAGACCATTCCAAAAAATAAGCTGACAGGTATTTCAACGCCTCTTCCTTTCCGTTTTCCCGGAAAACATACAGGAATAAACAGAATATGCAGGACAACATTACCCAGAAAATGGTTTGTACCAGAGCTTTCCGGCTGGTTATTATGGCATTTTTTTTACTCAGCAATCCCAGGTCTACCACCAGGGCCACCACTATTACTACGAAAAATATTAAATAAACAAAGGTTGAATTCATAATGTATTGTTGCTAAACTGCATACTTTTTTCGCCTGTACCACTGAAATATAACTGCAAATAACACTACTGCCAGGATGGGCACGACAATATTGATGATTTGCCATTTCCTTTCCTCGCTATTAACCCTTTTTGTGTCCAGTAATCTTATCGCATAATCTTTTGATTTGGCTTCGTAAAGTCCATTGCCATTTACCAGGTATTCCAGGCAGTTAATTACAAAGTCTTTGTTTGCATAAGGTATCTCCCTCTGAGTTCCATAGGTAAAGAAATTCATTCCCATTGGAATGGGTTCATTCTTTACTACTGCATTCAGAACCATATCTCCATCTGCCACAACAATTATTTTACTGGGTTTTAAAGCCTGGGGTAAAAAGGACTGCCCGGTTTGCTGCAGGGAATCCTGGTATGCTGCAGACAGCCGGTTCTTAAAGAGCGAACTGAATTTTCCTTCCAATAATACGGCTACGGGTATGCCCGGTTTTTTAAATTTTTCATCTTCAGCAGCCATCACGTTTTCCCGGGCACTGATCAGAGCCGGGGTTGCAATAGTACGTGCATTGGCAGAAGAGTTTAATATGACAGTTTTACGGATATCCTCCGCGGTAACGGTATCTACCGAATTAATAAAACGGCCTGAAATGAAGCCCAGGTTTTTGTTGATAGGGTGGTTAGACCGGGATTCCATTACTGGAAAATAATTCCAGGGGAGATATTCATACTGTCCATTGCCGTTTATATCGAAAGGCAGGAAGTCACATTGAAGATCCATAACGAGGTCAGGATTTACGCGCGCGCCATATTTGAACAACAGGTCGTTCAATTGCAGGTTTCGGTCGTAAGCCACTACTTCATTATTTAGCTGGAAACTATCCATCTCAGCATTCAACCTATCCATAAACAACAGTAATTTACCGCCATTCAAAATATACTGATCCAGTTTCAATAAAGTCATTTCACTAAAAGGAACCGAGGGCTTTACCATTACCAGCACTTTAAATTCTGCAGGAATAGCCGGCTGTGCGTTAGGATTAATTGTAAACAACTGGTAATTGGAATTGAGTACATTTTCCACCAGGTCGTATGTAATATACTGGCCCGGTACTGGTTCCCCGTTTCCTATGGCATAACCTACGGTTTCCTTCCGGGTTTGGATAACTTTCGAAATGGCAGTAGCGAAATTAAATTCTAACATGGCTTCTGCACTGTTCAATTCTACATTATTAATAAGCCGGGTTTTGCCTTTGTATAAGATAACTGGTTGAATCCTGTCTTTATAATGCACCAGCGCAACCGGGTATACAAATTGTTGTTGCTGCCCTTCTTTTAATTGCGAAGTAAGGTTTATCGGGTAAAGCCCGGCAGAAGAAAGGGTATCACCATACGTAATGCCAGTTACAAATTCATCATCAGGGGAAATAAAACGGTAGCGGATATTATTACCGCCTATCTCTTTAAATTCCTGCAATATATCTGCTGCTGAAGAGGCCAGTTTGCGAAATCCACTTGGGTAATTCCCTTTTAAAAAAACGTCTATACTTACCGGGGCATCTATTTCTTCCAGGAGCCGGTTTGTGGCCGCACTTAAAGTAAATCTTTTTTCCTGGGTCAGATCAATACGGGTATGCCATGTAGCTGCAAACCAGTTTAAAATGACCAATAAAAGAATGACCACCGGGATCCAAAGCCTGCTTTGGCTTATCCTTTTTACCCTTTTCATTTTTTACGCTGCAGGTTTTTAACGGTAATCAATAACGATAGAAAAATAATACTGAAAAAATAAATGATATCACGGCTGTCAATCACTCCACGACTGATGCTATGGTAATGAAAATCGATCCCCATCATTTCAATATAATAATCAAAATTCCCTTGCAATGCCGGTAGACGGCCCAGGGCTGCAAAACCAAAATAAAGCACCAGGCAGGCAAAGGCACTTACCAGGAAGGCTATTACCGCGTTGGAAGTAAAACTGCCACAACATAAACTAATAGCAGCGAACACTGCTGCCAGCAGATACAACCCGATATAGCTTCCCGCAATTCCTCCCAGGTCAATATTTCCCGAAGCACTTAATGAATGAATTGTGTATACATACACAAGAGTAGGTAATATAACAAATAACAATACCAATAGCACAGCCACGTATTTACCCACCACTATCTGCCAACCTGATAAAGGGCGGGTTTTTAATATTTCAATGGTTCCCGACCGGAGTTCGTCTGAAACAGACCGCATAGTGAGTGCAGGAACCATAAAGAGCAAAACCCAGGGAGCGAGTTCAAAAAATTTATCCAGAGAGGCAAAACCAAAAGTCAATATGCTGCTCTCTTTCAGGAAAAACAGGAATATCCCGTTTACTAATAAAAAGAGGATAATGGCAATGTAACCTGAAAGATTACTGAAAATCTGGCTTATATCCTTTTTGCTGATACTCCACATGTGCTTTAAAGTTGCTGCAATTTACTATTTGTGGGTGGAACCACCTGAATGGACCTTACAATTGAATTATTGGAGGGCGATGCAGCGATTAACTCCCTGATTGAGTCTGTATTATCTTTAAGGTGGGTATTAAATGCTCATCTTGTTATTTTGGTTCTATTAAATACGATTTACCAAAACTGGCTGCACCCCCTGTAATTAGGGGGTTTTTTTTATGTCATATTTAAGAGGAGGTCTTTGTAGTAAAGGGTTTACAAGGAAAAATAATTGCGGTAAGGAGGTAATGAAATACCAAAAATTTATCTTATTTTAAATTTTAATTTAACCAAAAACCCCATTTATGAAAAAGACTTTTGCGCTTTTTGCCGGGTGCATCATTATCCTCGCCGGATGTTCCAAGACATCCGATACGGACACAAATGTTGCGAACCTGGACGATTCTCCTGCCTCTGTTAGAAAATGTGCTTCTTATGAAGTACTCGAGGAACAACTTCGCAGTGATCCTGGCCTGGCAGAAAGAATGCGTGCAATTGAAGCAGTGATTACAAATGAAGAAAGACATCCTACGGTAGGCCGTTTGCTTGCTGGAGGCGTAATAGAAATCCCGGTTGTAGTAAATATTTTGTACAGAACAAGTGCAGAAAACATTTCTACAGCCCAGGTACAATCACAGATAGATGTAATGAATGCGGATTTTGCAGCTACCAACAGTGATTATAATAATACACCCTCATTATGGCAAAGTGTACGTTCAGGAGATACAAAAATTAAATTTGTATTAAACAGCGTTGTCAGGAAATCGACCAAGAAAACAAGCTGGTCAACCAATGATGCAATGAAAAAAAGTCCGGCTGGTATTAACCCTACTTCTCCTACCACCATGTTGAATTTATGGTGCTGCAACATGGGGGGAGGTATCCTCGGTTATGCGCAGTTTCCGGGTGGAAGTTCTGCCACAGACGGGGTAGTAATTGATAACAATGCCTTTGGAAATACAGGTACAGCTGCTGCTCCTTATGGGCTGGGAAGAACAGCCACTCACGAAATTGGTCACTGGCTGAATTTACGTCATATCTGGGGCGATGCTACCTGTGGAAATGATTTTGTAGATGATACACCAGTAGCACAGTCTTCAAACGGTGGATGCCCTGCCTTTCCTACATACGGCAGTTGCTCTACTACAGTACCTATGATGACCATGAATTACATGGATTACACTTATGATGCATGTATGTATATGTTCACTGCAGGCCAGAATGCTCGTATGCAGGCTTCATTTGCAGTTGGCGGAGGTCGCAATAGTTTCGCTCAACCATAATAATATTAAGTAAATAAAAAAAGCCCGGTGTTCATTTTGAACCCGGGCTTTTTATTTCGCGACTTTAAGGCTTCTGAAGATCTTTGGTTGTAACAGGATTACTCAGTAAATACCTGAATATTTCCCATCGCTTACTTTCTGACATCGCACCTCCTGCCTGCCGTTCTACATATTCTTTAACCAGGTCAAGTCCATAATTATAATTGATTACATAGCTGCGGTATTTTCTTATGAAACTGATCGATTTTAAAGCAGCGGTATCTGTGAAAAGATTGTATTCTTTCAACCAACGGACAGCCTCAGGCTCACTCATATTTCCATTGATAAGTCCCCTGGCCACTTCGTTACGGGCATAATTTAATTTACCCTTTAACCTGAGGGCCGCAAAGTACCCGCTTATACCAGTTGAATCCAACCCGGCTTTTGGCAACAAAATTTTATTGGCAAATACCAACTGATCCTCACCGGGAAAAGCCACTTCAATTCCATAATTGGCACTTCCTTCTGCTATCAAAGACTGCGGGCTGAATAAAGGATATAAAGAGATTTCTACCCAGCCTTTATCGCGGTACAGGTTTTTTTCCAATAACATATTGTACACATGGTGACCCGGGTAACCTTCGTGGCAGGCGAGGTCTATTGCACGCTCAATAAAAATGGGCAGGTCAGTATTGATCTGGATAAGACTTTTGTATTGACCCTTATACCAGTTATAGCCTGACCAGGGCTTATCTTTCACAAACTCCATTGTAAAATTTTCTGTTCCAGGCAGTGTATAATGTGCAAGAGTACGTTTACGTGCTTCGGCAATAGCTTCTTTAAAAACGGGTTCTTGCTTATTTACAGGAATGATAAAACGATTTGCCAGTTGCTGGTAGCGGGTGTTTAAATTACCCTCGCCCGGTAACAGTGAATCCAGTTCTTTAAGTAATTGTTGAAAATGCGATTCTGGAAATACGGGCGCTACCACGCCAAACAACTCCTTAGATTCGGTATCAAAGGAATCCGTTTCACCTGCGAAAATTCTAACCCGCCGGTTAAAAGCAATTAATTGCTGGCCTAACCATCGCACCCGCATATTAACAGAAGAATCCTGGCTTTGCAGGGATAGTGCCTGCAATTCATTTGATAGGGTGGTTATTTCTGCCAGCAGGCTGTCTTTAGGGAAACTTGCCAACGGTATTGTCTGTGGTTTTAATGAATCAGGGCCATAATATGCATCCACAAAATCACCATCATATTGGCCGATTGACAAACCCAGCCGTACATATCGTTCAGCAAGTTTATTGATATCAGGTAATTCCTCTTTTACTGTATTTCCTTTGCAGCCGGCAAACAATACAATAACTATTGGTAAGAGATACTTCATGCTGTTTTTTTTGAAAGGTAATTAATTGCCGATAAGGTGTGGCCCAATTAATTTTTAAAATCCTGTGCAATTTTTAACTAAGCAGCATCTAAGCTAAAAATCATTTTATGAAGAAATCTCTTGTAGTATGCATCGCCTGTTTTACTATCTCAGGATTACAGGCACAAGTTACCACTCATGGAGTACCACAACCTGAGCAATCCATCCACGTAGTTCCGCCGCCACCACCACCAGAACCACCGGCTCCACCCGTACCTTCGGTAGATGAGATTATGGATGTTCCTCCGGCGCCACCATCGCCTCCCGCTCCTCCCATGGCTGTAGTTCACCCGGCACCACCGACGCCTCCCCCACCAGTAAGGCAAGGCAGGAATAAAAAATATAAAATTACACCGCCGCCTGTGCAAACTGTGCCAACAGGGCCTTCCGCCTTTGATACCCGGAGCATTAATAATTCAGGGTTTGATATTTCACTTGCGAAGGCATCCCAAAATTTAATGATCGTAGCTAAAAAGAACGGAAAGGAACAAAGAATCAAATTGTCTACCTGGAATTCGGACCGTAAATACTATGAAAGCAGATATGGATCGTTACCGGCTATTTTTCCCGGACGACAGGATAGTTAAGCGTTAATGGATGAAAGTACTCTTAAAAACGGGGACAAAGCAGCACATCGTGGCTGCTTTTTTTCTTTTCCTGGAAAGTTTGATACACGAGAGAGACTTCAAAACCGCCACGTCCCTGGCTGGCTGTTTTAAGAGAGGAGATATTAAAATCGTAACTAACGGCGACCGATAGTGGATTTTTTTGAATTTTAGCAACGGGTATGAAGGCATCCTTGTAACGCAGCAATGCACCCAAATGAAAAAGATAAACCGGTTCAGAATAATCACCCAGTTTCCAGGTATAAAAAGCACCACCAATTGTTTCCCGGTAAGTGGATTGGCGGGAGTGATCTGCCTGGAATGTAAGGTAACCGGCATCGT